>NZ_JAKPCB010000087.1:0-114919 GCF_023347575.1 Brenneria tiliae
TGTAAGGCGGAAGTAATTTGGCCAACACAGCGGCTTTACGTTCCGGTGAATAACGTTTCATATCAGGCTCCGTTGCCCCCATTGAGATTTTCAGTATGGGGTGTCAACTATCCTGCCAGAGGGGGATGCTGCACCGTGCGGATCTGAATATTCAAAGATAGCAGATGACTGGCAAGCCGCTCTGCAATTTTTAGTCGGTCATGCACCGTCTTATGGCTGCCGCCGGCCTGTCGGGCCAGCGTCTGCATCTCCCGGCTTAATCGTGACATATGTTATCCCCCCATCCTCAATAACCTCTGTTCTCCGGCGCACGGCGATTTACGACACGGATTTACCGTGCCGCACTGAGCAATACCTGCGCGCCGGAGCGGCAGCGGTTGAGGTATGACGGAGATATCGGTTATGCACTCGGTGCAGCCGCCTGCATCAGCAGGGTAATCCCCTCAGGCTGAAAGCCTGCCTCAGGTATCGGTTCAGTCCTCCTCTGATAAGTGGGTTGATGAGAATTGACGCAGAAAATGTGCGTCAGATGACAGGGCACGCCGGAAAGCGTTGTGGCGTAAGGGCTGGCGCAGAGATCGTTCGCGGCGTCACTTGCAACGGCTTTGCGCCGTATGAAGTGACGCCGCTGCCTCATGGATGCATTCGCTGAGGCAGCAAAAGGCCACAGACGGTTGCGCCAGCTATAAAGGGTGTTGTACGCATCAATGCGTATGCAAAAAGCAGTTGCTTCACGAAGAACAAGCAGGATATGGCACTAAGGCGCTGAAATAAGGTAGCTACCATCGCCGCAGCGATCTCCCGCAAACTGGTAGCGGAGCGGGTTGGGCGTCGACCACACAGGTTGGTCCTGCGCATTGCCTTGAAGGTCGTGGCAACATGGGAGTGCTGTGTGCAGCAGCGGTGTAGCACTGACAATTTACTGCGCCAAAATCCGTATATCAAGCGGCTAACGCGCTGCGCTTGTTGGCTCCTTACTGGATCTCTATTCCATAGAAATCCAGTAAGGAGCGTCTAAATCCACTAACAGGATGAAAAAATTTTTGTAAATTTTTAGTGACTAATCCGAAGTTCCATCTCGGTATTGTTGATGCTGTCCGCTGTTATAACGCGAAGGCCAGATCTCTTCGGGGCGTTTATGCAAGGCTTCGGCGATTAAGCGTTCTCCTTTAGGCCAATGTCGTGTCAGTGTATTTGCCAAAGTGGAAGAGGCGAGTCCCGCTTCTCTGGAAACCGCAGCCAACGTTGTGCCTTTCTTTCTTAAACCAGCAATGATATCTGCCGGATGCCAGTCTTGTTCAATCATACGAAGTCACCCAGGTTGATGTCCGTCAGAGGCGATGAAATCGTTTGTTCTGACTAAGGCATATTTTAATTTCTTCCTTTTTAGCATCCGCTAAGTGACTTTATCTTAAGAGTTACTAAAGACGCGGGAGAGAAAACATGGCTTCATACAATCACCCAATCACCCAATCACCCAATCGCCTTAAGTCCCCGGATCCCGCCTTCCAGCACGCTGCCGTTGTCCGCCGCTTTCACAAAGTCAGTCCGCCATTGCATCATAGGGCGGTGTTGTTACAGATAGTCGCTGCGGTTATAGGTTCGCCGTACTTCATTCTTATTCACATGGGCGAGGGCGGCTTTGATGACATCAGGCGGAAAATCTTGCTCATTGAGCGCGGTGCTGGCGGTTGAACGCATGCCGTGTGATACCAGAATGTCGCCTAATCCGGCGCGTTTTAGCGCGGCGTTGGCTGTCTGGCTATTCACAGCATCCAGCAGACGCAAAAAAGCCCGCAGGGCTTGCGCCATGCGGGCTTTTCGTACTTCACCGGCCTTATCTGGTAATAACCGGTGTCTAAATTGGTGGAGCTGGGGGGATTTGAACCCCCGTCCGGAATTACTCTACCGTCGGCACTACATGCTTAGTCTAGTCTTTACATTCGCCGGCCAGCTGCGGACAGACACGCCACTGACAAACTAGCCTGATTGGTTTTAACGCTTCAGCCCCAGGCAGGACATCCACGCGATCTCTTTTGGGTTTGACCTCTCTTGATCCCCGTCCTAAGAGCGGAGGCTAGGGAGAGAGGGCTCTTAGCAGGTTATTAAGCTGCTAGGGCGTAGTTTTCGTCGTTTGCGACTATTTTTTTGCGGCTTTTTACGAGGCCAACCGCCCCTCGGCATGCACCTTGGGCTTTGCAAATCCCGTCGAATCCAGAATCAGCCCCCAAGAAACTGTCGCCAGTATACCAGAACTTATATCACTTAAGCCACCGGCTTAGCGGTTTGCGTTCTTCATGATACGGGCTTTGTCTAATTTCCATTCACGTTCTTTGATGTCATCACGCTTGTCGTGATCTCTCTTGCCTTTCGCTACGCCGATTTTGACTTTGCTCCAGGCGTTTTTCCAGTACATCGATAAGGCCACCACGGTGTAGCCTTCACGGCTGACGCGCCCTATCAGAGAATCGAGTTCCCGTTTGTTGAGTAACAGTTTACGTGTACGCGTCGGGTCACAGACAACATGTGAAGAGGCAACGTTAAGCGGCGTGATGGTGGCGCCAAACAGATACGCTTCGCCGCTTATAAATGTTACATAGCTGTCGCTGATATTGGCCTTGCCCGCACGCAGTGATTTTACTTCCCAACCTTGCAACGAAAGACCGGCCTCAAATTCTTCTTCAATGAAGTACTCGTGGCGGGCGCGTTTGTTTTGCGCAATGGTGGCGGAGCCGGGTTTGTACGCTTTTTTCTTTGTCATAGTGCCGTCATTATACTGGATGTAAAAGGGAATGAAATCCCCGCCATGCGTCTGCGCCATTGTTAATGATATTGTGCGATAGTGCGCGCAGAATTTTTATCTGTAGGCTTATCAGTGCTATTATTTTGCGCGTTTTATGAATCACGGAAAATTGTATGCCCAAAATAAGTCGTTCTGCTCTGGTGCCGTTCAGCGCGGAGCAGATGTACCGGTTGGTTAATGATGTCTCTTCGTATCCTGCTTTTTTACCGGGTTGTACCGGTAGCCGGGTGCTGTCCGCTACGCCGGACGAAATGACCGCCGCCGTTGATGTTTCCAAGGCGGGGATCAGCAAGACATTTACCACGCGCAATACCCTGACCAATAACCAGAATATTAATATGCAGCTGGTCGATGGGCCTTTTCGTCAACTAAGCGGCGACTGGCATTTCACGCCGCTGAGCAATGATGCCTGCAAGGTGGAACTGCACCTTGATTTTGAATTCACCAATGCGCTGATTGAACTCGCTTTCGGTAAAGTTTTCAAGGAGCTGGCGGGAAATATGGTGCAAGCGTTCACGCAGCGCGCCAAAGAGGTTTACAGTGCCTGATATCCGCGTGGAGGTGGTTTATGCGTTACCGGAACGGCAATATCTGCGCACGGTAACCTTAGCGGAAGGCAGCTCGGTCGAGCAGGCGATTGCGGCATCCGGCCTGCTGGAGCTACGGGCGGACATCGATCTGCAGACCAACAAGGTCGGTATCTACAGCAGAACGGTAAAGCTGAGCGATATTCTCAACGATGGCGATCGCGTCGAGATCTACCGCCCGCTGATTGCCGACCCGAAAGAGCTGCGCCGACAGCGCGCCGAGCGCGCAAAAAAATAAGGCGTCGGCGCCTTATTTCTGCCGGCCATCGACAAGCTGGCAACACTCTTCCTGATAAATCCGCGGGTTTTAGCCGTGTCGGATGAACTTCACATGCAACCAGCCGGTGCCAGATTAATTCAGCGCGGCTTTGTTATCGATATTGGTTAATACGCCGCCGCTATTAAACGTCAGCGTCAGGGTCTGTTGTTTTACGGACTCATGACCAGGCTGTTGGCGGAATACGTAAAACCAGGTATCGCTGCCGAACGGATCCTGCATCATCGGTGTTCCCAGAGTGTAAGCGACCTGCTGTTTGGTCATTCCGGTATGAATTTTGGCGACATCGCCCGGCGCCAGATAGTTTCCCTGATTGATGTCTGGCCGATAAACCACTTTTTCTAATGTGGAACAGCCGGCAGTCAGCATAACAACTACCGCAGCGATGACGGTCAGCGTTTTACAGCGCATAGTGATTACATTCCTTAAGGGCATAGGTTGACGATGATAATAGACCTTGCCTGAATTGAAAACCTGCAAGACCCCAGTATGACCTCGGGAAGGCAAAAAAGTTGGGATTTTTTGTTATGGCGGGCTATCCCTGCCCGCTACTCTTCGAGCCGTCACTACGTGACGTTGAAAAACGCTCCTGGCGTTTTTTTATGGCGGATTTCCCTGCCCGCCGCGGTGTGGTGTTTTATGGCCTACGCGGCCAACAGTTCTTTGGCGTTCGCCAGGGTATTTTTGGTCACGGCGCTACCGCCTAGCAGGCGCGCCAGTTCCTGTAACCGGGCGCGTTTGTCCAGCGGTTGCATCAGCGTTTCCGTTTCCGCGCCGTCGGTCTGTTTGCTGACGAAGAAGTGCTGATGACCGCAGCCGGCGACCTGAGGCAGATGGGTGACGCACATCACCTGTGTCGATTCGCCAAGCTGGCGCAGCATTTTGCCGACAATCGCCGCGGTCGGGCCGCTGATCCCCACATCGACCTCATCAAAGATCAGCGCCGGCGTATCCATTTTTCTCGCGGTAATAACTTGAATGATCAGCGCGATACGGGAAAGTTCCCCGCCTGACGCCACCTTGGACAACGGTTGATGCGGTTGGCCGGGGTTGGTGGTGACGCAAAACTCAATGCTGTCCGCGCCGCTGGCCGTTAAATGCTCGGGGGTAAATTTCACCTCAATGGTGAAGCGCCCGTGCGGCATCGCCAGATCGTGCATATTGGCGGTGATGAGCTGAGCCAGTTCACCGGCGTGATGCTGCCGGCGAACGTGTAATTGCTCGGCGATATGCAGCGCCTGTTGATGATATTCGCTTACGGCGCGGCTCAGGGCGTGGTGATCGCTTTCCTGCTGATCCAGTAGCTGCTGCTCTTCCAACAGCTGTTGATGGAGTGTCGGCAACCCTTCCGGCGGCACATGATGTTTACGCGCCAGCGATAACTGGCGGGATAGCCGTTGCTCAAGTTCGTATAGCCGGATCGGATCGAGATCCATTTGTTCGCTGTAGTGGCGCAGCTCATCGCTGGCTTCGCTGATTTGAATCCCCGCGTCCTCCAGCATGGAAAGTACGCCGGACAGCTTCTCGTCCATGGCGACCAGCTCGCCGAGCCGCTGTCTGACGCTGTGCAGCATGCCGAGCATGTTTTGCTCTTCGTCGTCGCTCAGCAACTGTAACGTCTGCTGGCTCAGCGCCAGCAGCTGTCCGCTGTTCGCCAGACGCTTGTATTCGGCGTCAATCTGTTCGTATTCGCCGGGCTGGGGGGCGAACTCGTTCAGCTCTTTCAACTGGTATTGCAGCAGCTCGCGCCGCGCCTCCCGCTCGATGGCGGCCTGCTGCAACTGCGCCAGCTCACGGCAGCTCTGGTGCCACTGCTGCCAGATTTGCCGCATGGCGCCAAGCAACAGGGGTTCATCCGCGTAGGCATCCAGCAGATGCTTCTGGTGGTCGGGTTTGAGCAGTAATTGATGGGCGTGCTGGCCGTGCAGTTGAATCAGATGCTGGCCGAGTTCGCGCAGCTGCGAGAGCGGCACCGCGGTGCCGTTGATAAAACCGCGGGAGCGGCCGTCGGCGCCAATCACCCGGCGTAACAGACACTCGTTGCCGTCATCCAGCTGGTTTTGTTCCAGCCACCGGCGGGCGGCGGGCGTATCGGCCAGCGAGAAGCGGGCGCAGATATCCGCGCGGGCGGCTTCCGGCCTTACCATGCTGGCGTCGGAACGGTTTCCCAGACACAGGCCGAGAGCATCAATCGCAATGGATTTACCGGCGCCGGTTTCCCCGGTGATGACGCTCATTCCTGACTGAAAGTCGATTTCCAATTCGCGCACGATGGCGAAGTTACTGATAGTGAGTTGCGCCAGCATGATGGTTTCCTGTATGTAATAACAAGGTGTAATTACATACAGTATAAACTGGTTTTATATACAGTAAAGCAGTGAGTGAAAATTTTAGAATAATTTTTTAGACCAGCCGAGTTTTGTGCTTAATGTATTGAAATAGCTGTAATTTTCAGGGTGTATCAGGTTAAGGCAGTACTCGCTGCGGCGAATCAGCACCTCTTCCTTTTTCTGTATCGGCAGTGAAATCTGGCTGTCGCAGCTGATCTCCAGGTCGCTGGTGATATGGGAAAATTTTAACCGGATGGTGCTGCTGCTGTTGATGACCAGCGGCCGGGCCGAGAGCGTATGGGGAAACATCGGCACGATGGCGATGGCGTCCAGCGAGGGCGTGAGGATCGGGCCGCCGCCGGATAGCGAATAGGCGGTAGAGCCGGTCGGCGTGGAGATAATCAGTCCGTCCGAACGCTGCGAGAAAGCGAAGTTGTTATCGATATAGACTTCAAATTCGATCATATGCGCTACTTTGCCGGGATGCAGCACCACTTCATTAATGGCGGTGCTGATGCTGCTGGGCTGATCGGTACGGCAGATATGCGCTTCCAGCATAAAGCGGCGTTCGCTCAGATAATGGCCGTTCAATACTTCGGACAACTGCTGCTGCGCGTGGTCGGGATCCAGATCGGTCAGGAATCCGAGATTGCCGCGGTTAACGCCGATAACCTGAATGTCATAGCGCGATAATACCCGCGCCGCCCCCAGCATATTGCCGTCGCCGCCGACCACTACCGCCAGATCGGCCTGTTGCCCGATATCGGCCAGGCTGGCGGTACGGGCATCCTTCAGGTTCAGATCGCGGGCGATCTGCTGTTCAATCAATACCGAATAACCTTTGCCGGTCAGCCAATGATAGAGCATTTCGTGGGTTGCCAGCGCGGTGGGATGGCGCGGGTGGCCGACTATGCCAATGCAATTAAACGGTTTATTCATTGCTGTCGTTGTCCTCAGCGTGATGTGCCCGGAGCGGGTTGCAGCCAATATGCGACTGATTCCCTTGAATCCCCGGTTTTGATCCCCATAATAAGCAACTAGCGGGATTAATGCTAAAACGCGGAGAATTTCATGAGTAGTAAAGAACAGAATACGCCCGACGAGCAAGTCTTGGATCAAACGGAGACGGCAAAAGGGCAACAAGCGGAAGCCGAGTCGGGCTCGGCCGACCCGCGTGATGAGCGTATCGCCGAGTTGACGGCGCAGTTGAACGAGTTGCAGCAGCGTGAGCGCGATAATGTACTGCGCGCCCGCGCCGAAGCCGACAATATCCGTCGCCGGGCGGAAATTGACGTCGAAAAGGCGCATAAGTTCGCCGTCGAGAAGTTCGCCAGCGAAATGTTGCCGGTGATTGACAACCTTGAACGTGCGCTGGATACGGCCGATAAATCCAACGAGGCGCTGGCGCCGGTGATTGAAGGCGTCGAACTGACGCTCAAATCGCTGCTGGATGCGGTGCGCAAGTTTGGCATCGAGGTGATTGAAGAGGTTAACGTTCCCTTTAACCCGGAAGTCCACCAGGCGATGACGATGCTGGAATCAGCCGATCATAAGCCTAATCACGTAATGCTGGTGATGCAAAAAGGCTACACGCTGAACGGACGTTTGCTGCGCCCGGCGATGGTGGCGGTATCTAAAGCGAAAGAGTGAGTTGGTTTTACCCAAGTATTACTTCATACAAACCCTACGCTCCGGCGTGGGGTTTTTTGTTTATACTTTGTAAATGTTGGTTGATGTAAAAAAGTGTTTTTATTTTCTGTATCAATCATCATCTTAGGCTATCGGAAGAATCGGCATCGCCATTCCAAATGCGCTTGATAATCATTATCATTTATGTGAAGGTAGTAAAACATCAGCATTAGAAGGGGCATAGTATGCCGGGTAGCCGCGTCGTCGAGTCAGCAAGCCGTAGATCAAGAAAGATAAAGCTTTCGTTGATGGGACCGGCCTTTATCGCGGCGATTGGTTATATCGATCCGGGTAACTTCGCGACCAATATCCAGTCCGGCGCCGCCTACGGCTATACCCTGCTGTGGGTGGTGGTCTGGGCCAATATCATGGCGATGTTGATCCAATTGCTGTCGGCCAAGCTGGGGATCGCCACCGGTAAAAACCTGGCGGAGCTGATCCGCGATCGCTTTCCGCGTCCCGTGGTCTGGGCCTACTGGGTGCAGGCGGAGATTATCGCCATGGCCACCGATCTGGCTGAATTTATCGGGGCGGCCATCGGTTTTAAACTGCTGCTGGGGGTCTCTCTGCTTGAGGGCGCCATCCTGACCGGTATCGCCACCTTTCTGATTCTTATGCTGCAAAGCCGCGGGCAGAAGCCGCTGGAAATGGTGATTGGCGGCCTGTTGCTGTTTGTGGCGGCGGCCTACATCGTCGAGCTGGTATTTTCGCGTCCGGAAATGGCGGCGCTGGCCAAAGGGATGGCGATCCCCAGCCTGCCGACCTCCGACGCCGTCTTTCTGGCGGCGGGCGTGCTGGGCGCCACCATTATGCCGCACGTTATTTACCTGCACTCCTCCCTGACGCAGCGTGAGGGTAAACATACCCGCGAGCAGCGTTATGCGGCAACCAAAGTGGACGTGGCGATAGCCATGACGATAGCCGGGTTCGTCAATCTGGCGATGATGGCGACGGCTGCCGCGGCGTTTCATTTTAGCGGCAATCAGGATATCGCCGATCTGGATCGCGCCTATCTGACGCTGGAACCCTTACTGGGCCAGGCGGCGGCGACCATTTTCGGCCTGAGCCTGGTGGCGGCGGGGCTCTCCTCGACCGTGGTCGGCACGCTGGCCGGGCAGGTGGTGATGCAGGGTTTTGTTCATTTCCATATTCCGCTGTGGGTGCGGCGTAGCGTGACCATGCTGCCCTCCTTTCTGGTTATCTGGTCGGGGATGGATCCCACCCGGGTGCTGGTTCTGAGCCAGGTGGTGCTGAGCTTCGGTATCGCGCTGGCGCTGGTTCCCTTACTGTCGTTTACCGGTAACCGGGAATTAATGGGGAGCATGGTAAACGGCCGCCTGGTGCAAAATAGCGGAAAGGCGATTGTTTTTGTTGTCGTGGCGCTCAATGCTTATCTGCTCATCAGTACGGCTTTCGGGCTGTGACGCTACGTGCATTCCGCCACGCAGCGTTTTATCATCGGACACTGATTCTTCCTTGTTAAGGTTCAGTTATGTCGTCGCCAATTACCATTATCGAAAAGAAGCTGTTGTCCGACCACTGGTTTATTCTCCATAAGTATATTTATGATTTAAAAAGAAAAAACGGCGGCGTGGTGCGCCAGATCCGCGAAGTGTACGACCGTGGCGACGGGGCGACCATCCTGCTGTATAACCGCAAGAAGGGCACCGTCATTCTGACGCGCCAGTTCCGTATTCCCACCTATCTGAATGGCAATGAAAGCGGCATGCTGCTGGAAACCTGCGCCGGTTTGCTGGATGACCATTCCCCCGAAGAGTGCATTCGCAACGAGGCGGTAGAGGAAACCGGCTATACGGTCGGCAAGGTCGAAAAGCTGTTTGACGCCTATATGTCGCCCGGCGGCGTGACGGAGCGGGTGTACTTCTTTGCCGCCGAGTACGATGAATCCCTGCGGGAAAACGCCGGAGGCGGCGTGGAGGATGAAGATATCGAGGTGCTGGAACTGCTTTTCGCGCAGGCGATGGACATGGTGAAGGACGGCCGTATCAAGGACGCGAAAACCATTATGCTGTTGCAGCATGCCTATATTCAGGGGTGGTTCGGCGGGAAAGAAAGCCGGTGATCCGTCTCGACTCATATGTGCCGGTCCGGTCATTTGGGCGCTCAATTCCAACAACGTTAATCAGGCCGAACGCTCTGCCGAATGCGTCCGGCCCGATAGTCTGACTGTTAGGTCGAAGACTTCCGACGGAGACAAATTACAGTCTGGCCGCCAGCAGGTTTTCCAGTTTTTGCTGATCGGCGGCGAACAGACGAATCCCCTCCGCCTGCTTATCCACTGCCATCGGATCCTGATTATGCTCCCAGCGGAATTCGGCTTCGGACAAGGGCATAGGATGGTGAAAGGCTTCCGTTGGTGGAGTGAGCCGGCGTTCCACCTGTTCGGTACGGTTCTTTAACTGCTCCAGCAGCGGCGGGGAAATGGTCAGCCGATCGCAGCCCGCCAGCGCCAGAACTTGCTCTACTTTGCGGAAGCTTGCTCCCATAATCACGGTTGAGTAGCGGTAGCGCTTATAGTAATCATAAATGTTGCGGACCGATTCAACGCCAGGATCGTTCTCGACCTGATAATCACTGACCGGTTGTTTAGCCTGATGCCAGTCATAAATTCGGCCGACAAACGGTGAAATCAAGTATACGCCCGCTTCAGCACAGGCGCGGGCCTGAGCAAAAGAGAACAGCAGCGTCAGGTTACAGTTGATGCCTTCTTTTTCCAGTTCTTCCGCAGCACGAATACCTTCCCAGGTAGCGGCCAGCTTAATCAGAATACGTGAACGTGGAATCTCTTTTTCCTGATACATCCCGATGAGCTTACGGGCTTTTGCCACGCACATCCCACGATTGAATGAGAGCCGGGCATCTACTTCGGTAGAAATACGGCCAGGAATACTTTTCAGCACTTCGGCCCCGATATTTACCGCCAGTCTGTCGCCGGCATTGATCAGCTGGGTTTCCTTGCTGCCGCCCTGCTGGCGGGCGTAGGCGAGGGCGTCATCGAATAGCGGCTGATAGTAAGGCAGGCTGGCGGCTTTCAGGATCAGCGACGGATTGGTGGTGGCGTCCTGCGGCGCAAACTGGCGAATAGAGTCGATGTCACCGCTGTCGGCTACGACCACGGTGAACTGTTTAAGGGCTTCTAATTGGTTCATGGCTGAGCTCCTTGAATAAGTGGAAAAGGTTCACCGATCGTTTTCCTGATTTTCGTAATAGCTTATTTTCTCGACTTTAGGTGCGGATCCGCCGCCTTCAAACTCGGATGTCAGCCACACAGAGACGATCTCTTTTGCCAGTTCAGGACCGATGACCCGCGCACCGAGCGCAATAATCTGCGCATCGTTGCTTTTTCTCGCCCGCTGGGCGGAATAGGTATCATGGCACTGTGCTGCACGGATACCGGTCACTTTATTGGCGACGATACTCATGCCGATCCCGGTTCCGCACAGCAGGATCCCTCGCTCGTGTTTACCGTCTTTAATTGCGTGCGCCAGAGTGTAGGCAATATCCGGATAGATCGGATTATCGCCGGTTGGATCGTAACTATAGTCGGTTACCCGCAATCCCTTTTGCTGCAAGTAATCAAGAATCGTATTTTTCAGATCAATCGCGGCGCTGTCCGCACCAATCGCAATCGAGAGCATGTCTACCTCCTACCTCTTGAAATGTATTGGCTATAAACATATACCGCCTCGATCAAATGTTCAATTGATGAATATTTGTTTTATGGATTAAAAAGTATGAACATTCTTTAAAAGGGCGGTTTTTGTCACAATTGACGGGTTTTAGCTGGTTTTTTACCTTTTTGATACATATTTAGATCATGCTCACAATTTTTAAACGCTGGCTATAGGCAAAAGATCGCGGCAAAGCTATTGTTCATATGTTCATTGCATGTGTTAATGATCTAAGCCTTTTGAGGAGATCACAATGTGTCAGACCTGCATGCACGAGATAAAAAAGACAAAAAATAGAGAAGGTCACACCCGGTACCCAATGATTAAGTATTACGGCGTTGCTCAGGAACAGCCTGGCGTAGAGGCGGAGTCACGGAATGGTTTGACTATCGGTAGTAAGGAGTCCGTATGAGTAAGATCTCTGTTACTGAAACCGCAGAACAGTCTTCAGCCAAACAATCTTCTACAATCCCGTCTTCTGTAGAAAAATCGGCCATTCGCAAGATTTCCCTGCGTCTGGTGCCTTTCGTCGGGTTGATGTTCTTTATTAATTTTCTCGATCGCACAGCGATATCTTTCGCTGGCCCCAATGGTATGAATACCGATCTGGCGCTGACCGTTGCGCAGTTCGGACTGGCTTCCGGCATTTTTTTCATTGGTTATATTCTGCTTGAAGTGCCCAGCAATCTGGCGCTGCACCGTTTCGGCGCTCGCAAGTGGTTATCGCGCATCATGGTGACCTGGGGGATTGTTTCGCTGCTGTTTACCTGGGTAAGCAGCGTCGAGGGGCTTTATACGCTGCGATTTTTACTGGGGATTGCGGAAGCGGGGTTTTTCCCCGGAGCGATTCTGTTCCTCAGTATGTGGGTTCCAGCCCGTTATCGCAGCAAAATCCTGGCGCTGTTTTATCTGGCCCAACCGCTAACGGTTGTACTGGGCGCGCCGCTGGCCGCCTGGCTTATCGATCAGCATGGCTTATTCGGGCTTTCCGGCTGGCGCGTGATGTTTCTCGGCGTATCAATACCGGCAATTGTCGTCGGCATTATTACCTGGTTCTATCTGGCCGATCGCCCGGCAGAAGCAAAATGGTTGAATGATGACGAGAAACGCTGGCTGGTGGGCGAGCTGGAGAGCGAACACGCCACGAAAAACCACAGCAAGCACCCTGGCGTCATGACCGTGATGTTTAACAAACGCGTATGGGTACTGTGTCTGATTTACTTCGGTTTCATTTATGGCCTGTATGCGCTGGCGTTCTTCCTGCCAACCATTATCGCCGGTTTCCAACAGCAGTTCGGAACGACGTTTAATGTCATGGAAAAAGGGCTGATTACCGCCGTGCCGTATCTGCCTGCCGCCATCGTCATGTATTTCTGGTCGCGTGACGCCACTCGACGCGGTTGTCGTTCATGGCACATCGCCATCCCGGCGCTGACCGGTGCGGTCAGTATACCTCTGGCGCTATTTATGGAGTCGCCCACGGCGACGATTGCCGTGATTACGGTGACGGCCTGTTCCATTTTTGCCGCCTTGCCCAACTTCTGGACGCTACCGACCCAGTTCCTGACGGGGGCGTCGGCCGCCGCCGCTATCGCATTGATTAATACCATTGGCAATGTCGCCGGTTTTTCAGCGGGATACATAACAGGCATGGTGCGGAACTTCACCGGAACCTACATTATTCCGATGATAATTGTCGGTGGTCTGATGCTGCTTTCAGCCGTGTTGATTATCCTGCTCAGCCGTTCGGATCGGGTATCCAAAGCCGCGCCCGCAACACAGGAGCATTGATATGACTTATTTGTTCAACCAACCTTCCGCGTTTGCCCGGGAATTAGTAGAAGGCTTTGTCGCCGCGCATGCCGGCAAGGTACGTCAGGTTCCCGGCGGCGTGGTGAGAAGTACGCGCAGTCGTGAAGGCGGGGTCGCTATTGTGGTGGGCGGCGGTTCCGGCCATTATCCGGCCTTCGCCGGGCTGGTCGGCCAGGGGCTGGCGCACGGCGCGGCAATGGGCAATTTGTTTGCCTCGCCTTCCGCACAGCAGATCTGTTCTGTCGCCAGAGTCGCGCACAATGGCGGCGGCGTACTGCTGACGTTCGGCAACTACGCGGGAGATGTTTTGCATTTTGGTCAGGCTAAGGCGCGCCTGAATGCGGAGGGTATTCCCTGTGAGCTGCTGGCGGTGACCGATGACATCTCCAGCGCGCCGCTGAACGAATGGCAAAAGCGACGCGGCGTGGCGGGCGATTTGATGGTCTTCAAGACCGCCGCCGCCGCCGCGGAAGCTGGATACGATCTGGCCGCGGTACTTGAAGTCGCCACGCGAGCCAATCAGCGCACGTGTTCATTAGGCGTCGCGTTTTCCGGTTGTACTCTGCCGGGGGCGGAACAGCCGCTGTTTCAGGTTCCTGCCGGTACGATGGCGCTAGGTATGGGGATCCACGGCGAGCCGGGCATTCAGGAAGGACCGATATCCAGCGCGGATGAACTGGCGGAACTGCTGGTGAGTTCACTGTTGGCGGAAGTGCCGGCGGGGATTGGCGACATTGCCGGGCAGCGGGTCAGCGCGATCCTTAATGGCCTGGGCTGTGTGAAGTATGAAGAACTGTTTGTGGTTTATCGCCGGGTTTCGCAACTGCTGGCTGAACAGGGGCTAACGGTGGTGGAACCGGAAGTCGGTGAACTGGTGACCAGCTTTGACATGGCGGGCCTGTCGCTCACGTTGTGCTGGCTGGATGACGAACTGGAGCGATTCTGGCGCGCGCCGGCCGATACGCCGGCGTTCCGTAAAGGCAGCGTGTTAGCCGCCGAACCGTTGGCCGAGCGGGAACTGGCGGCCGAACCGGAAACGATCCCGCCGGCGACGGACGTCTCAAGGGATGCGGCTCGCTGTGTGTCCGCCGCGCTGGATGCGGCAAAACGGGTGATTGTGGAAAACGTTGCAGAACTGGGACGTATTGACGCCATCGCCGGCGATGGCGATCACGGCATCGGTATGGAGCGCGGCGTGATTGCCGCGGCAGAGAAAGCGGCGGAGATGCTGGCGCGGCAGGCGGGGGCCGGCACGTTATTACAGCGTTCGGCGGATGCCTGGGCCGATCGGGCCGGAGGCACCTCCGGCGCGATTTGGGGCGTGGCGCTTAACGCGCTGGGCATCGTGCTGGGGGATGAGAAACGTCCTGATGGCCACTGCGTGGCGGAGGGTGTCCGCCAGGCCAAAGAGAGCATTATGCATTTTGGCAAGGCGAAACTGGGCGATAAAACGCTGGTTGATGTGCTGAGTCCGTTTAGCGATGAACTGACCCGGCTCGTCAATGAAGGCGCCTCGTTGCCTCAGGCCTGGCAGCAGGCGGTGATTCGCGCGCAGCGGGCGGCGCAAGAAACCGCGCATCTGCGCCCCAAAATTGGCCGCGCTCGTCCGCTGGCGGAAAAAAGTCTCGGCACGCCCGATGCGGGTGCGGTATCGCTGGCCATGATTGTTGAGGCCGTCTCGGCGGTATTGAATTCCGCGCAAACTTCAGCTTCCTCACCTCAGGCGGTGACGCAGGAGTGTGAGCGATGAGCAGACGCAAACTGACGCTGGGCGTCAGCATGAAAATGTATTTCGGCTATCAGCAAACGCTCGACTGGTGCCGGAAGGTTGGCGCCATCGTTTCACCGCATCCCCTGGCGTCAATGCCGCAGGTCAGGCTATTTGTTCTACCCGCCTTTCCTGCGCTGGCGCCGGTTACCCGCATTCTGGCCGACAGCCCTGTCGACGTGGGCGCTCAGGATCTGCACTGGGCGGATAACGGCGCCTTTACCGGTGAAGTCAGCGGCGCCATGCTGCATGAAATAGGCTGTCGCTATGTGGAAATCGGTCACGCCGAGCGTCGTCGCTACTTTGGCGAAACGGATGAACTGATCGCGCTGAAAACCGCCGCCGCCTGGCGTAATGGCCTGACCCCGGTGCTGTGCGTCGGCGAGGAAAGCCGTGGCCCGGCGCGGCAGGCGATCGAAATCTGTCAGGCTCAGTTGGACGCCGCGCTGGATCTGGCCCGGAAGCAGCAGCTAACCGGCGATCTGATCCTGGCCTATGAGCCGCAGTGGGCGATCGGCAGTATCGAACCCGCGCCGGTTGATGAAATTAGCGAAGTTTGTCAGGCGCTGAAGCAGAAATTCAACCAGCAGGCGGACGTGCGCGATGGTCGGGTGATTTATGGCGGCAGCGCTGGACCGGGATTGCTGAGTCAGCTTGGCGAACCGGTTGACGGTCTGTTTTTGGGGCGCTTTGCTCACGATCCGGCCGCTTTCCGGTCGATTTTGGATGAAGCGCTGGCGCTGCATCAGTAGGCGCAAGGACTACAGAGGAAAAAAAATGGCAATCGGATTAAGCACCTATGCGTTTTTTTGGCGAGCCTCTTCCCGCGTGCCGACGCCGCTGGGACTGGAAGCCATGCTGGAACAAACCGCGGAAGCCGGCGCGGGTGTTTTTCAGATTTGTGATTATGCCGCGCTGGAAACGTTATCGACATCCGAATTGGAGCATTTGCGCCAGCGAGCGGTCGATCTGGGGATTCAGCTTGAACTGGGGACGCGCGGGCTGGCGACGGAACACCTGTCGCGTTATCTCGATATGGCTCGCGCGCTGGACGTGCATTTTGTGCGTACTATGTTCAATTCCGCCGCGCACAAGCCTACGCAGGAAGAGGCGCTGGCATTGCTGCGTCGCGTGCTGCCCGAGTTTGAAAGACAGAACGTTCGCCTGGGGCTGGAGACGTACGAACAGGTCAAAACCCGTGACGTGCTCGCCGTCGTCGATGCCATTGATAGCCCCGCTCTGGGAATTTGTCTCGATCCCGGCAACTGCGTTGCCGCGCTGGAATACCCGCGTGAAGTGATCGACATGGCGGCCGGTCGCGTCGTGAACCTGCATATTAAAGATTTCGCTTTTGCCCGTCAGGAAGGGTGGGTCGGTTTTACTTATTCAGGCTGTCTGCTGGGAGACGGCCTGCTGGATTACGACTATCTCCAACACGCCGTTCGTCCGAATGAAAACAATATCAACCAGATCGTCGAGCACTGGCTTCCGTGGCAGTCCAATGCAGAAGAAACCAGCCGGCTGGAAGAGGTCTGGACGCGTCATAGCCTGCGTTATCTGTATAGCAGAAACCCACCTGCGCCTTCTGCACGACAGGCAATTCATGCTGTTTAAACAAGATCCTATGTACCCAAATTCGAGGAGTAATCATCATGGCTGCTGAATTAAAAAAAATTACGGTAGTAGGCGCCGGCGGCAAAATGGGCATGCGCATTTCCGCCAATTTCCAGAAAAGCGACTATCAGGTTTTCTACTGTGAGAACTCGCCGCGCGCCCAGGAACAGGTTGTTGCCGCGGGCAGAGAGTTGTCCGTCGCCGAGCATGTCATCCCGGAAAGCGACGTGGTCATTCTGGCCGTGCCGGATATTGCCCTGAAGGTCGTATCGGCGCAGGTTGTACCGCAGATGAAAAGCTCAGCTATCCTGCTGACGCTCGACCCGGCGGCGGCTTATGCCAATCTGATCGCCAGGCGCGATGATATCGACTATGCCGTTGCGCACCCTTGCCATCCGTCGGTGTTCCTGGAGCGTTTCACGCCGGAAGAGCACGCTGATGCTTTCGGCGGCGTCGCCGCTCCCCAGCACGTCGTCGCATCTTATGAAACGGGCAGCGATGAGCAGAAAGAGACGCTGGCCCTTGTGATTAAAGTGATGTACGGCCCGGTGATTGACGTGCACTGGGTGACGGTAAAACAGCTGGCCTATCTGGAGCCCACGCTGGTGGAAACCGTAGCCTGCATGGTGGGCACCTTTATGAAAGAAGCGCTGGATGAAACCATTAATACCGTTGGCGTGCCGGAAGCCGCGGCGAAAGCGATACTTTATGGTCATATCCAGATTGCGCTGGCTGTCGCCTTCCGCAGTACCAATCCGTTCTCGGATGCCTGTATGATCGCCATCGAGTACGGTAAAGAGAACATTATCAAACCAGACTGGAAAAAGATCTTCGATGAGAAAGAGCTTGATTTGGTGATTGCGCGTATGCTGAAAATCGACGCCATATCTCGCTGAGTAAGGGAAGCAGGTAAATATCGACGGAGCCAGCCTGTTGGTCTGGCTCCGTCGCATTATAATTTGTGCCATTTACGTTATAGCTATATCACGGTGCCGGGGTTGAGCCGTGTTCTTCATCATGTAACAATCTCTTATCACGACCTGTTTTCATCTGTAGGTACAGCGTCTGTATAAACTGCTTTATACTCATCATCCTTCACGTGGCAGATGCGTTGGCTGTTTTACTCGGCCCGTCCTCGGTTGCCGCCTTTCACGCCACTCGACATCTATTGGGTATATGGTCGCATAACCTTGTTTAAGGAAAATTTTGCCGGATGGAAAAGCAACCAGGATCTCAGGAAAATGAACTTCTGACTGAAATTGCCGTAGCCTATTATCAGGACGAAATTACTCAGGAAGAGATCGCGAAGAAGTTTGGCATTTCACGCATCAAGGTTGGTCGTTTGCTCAAACGGGCAAAGGAGGAGGGGATTGTTGAAATTACCGTACGCTATCATCCGGTATTCAGTACCCGCCTTGAACAGCAAATGCTGGAGCGTTTTCCGATAAAACGCGCGTTGATCGCGCTGGATTATCAGGGTGAAGAAGAACAGCGGCGTCAGGTCGCAGCGCTGGTTTCCAACCATCTGGCGCTGACCCTGAAAGATGACATGGTGGTGGCCGTCGGGCAGGGGCGCAATGTCGCGGCCGTGGCCGATCACGTCAGTAATGTGGTTGAGCGTAACTGTCGCTTTATCTGCGGTATCGGGGGGACGCATCGCCCCGGCGACGCCATCAACGCCGACCATATTAGTCGGCGTCTGGCGAAGAAATTTGGCGGCAGCAGTGAAACCCTCTATGCGCCGGCCTATGTTGAAAATCGAGCCCTGAAAGAAGCGTTTATGCAGAATGGCACGATTAAGGAAACGCTGGATCGCGCGCGCAAAGCGGATGTCGCCTTGGTGGGGATCGGTGATATGAACGAAAACAGCTATATGGTGAAGCTGGGTTGGTTTACCCCGCATGAGATTATCGATGCGAGCCTCAATCAGGGCGTTATTGGCGATATCGCCGGGTATGATTTCTTTAATGCGCAGGGGCAGCATGTCGATACGGTCATGAACGATCGGGTGATTGGCGTCAGTATTGAGGAACTGCACAAAATTCCCTGTGTGATTGCCATCGCCTCCGAAAATACCAAAGCGTTGGCGATCCTTGGCGCGTTGCGCACCGGTGCGATCGATATTATCGCCACCAGCGCCGGGAATATCCGCACGATTTTAAACATGACGCAGTAAAGTATTTGCTGTCAAAACGCCGTTTGCCTGCATCCTGAAATCTATTGGGTATAGATATTCTCTTTGAATTTTTTCGGCGACATGCCGACGATATGTTTAAACCGAGCGCAGAAATAAGCGCAGTCGGTGAAGCTGGCCTGGTAGGCGATGTCGGAAACGTTGAGATCGGAATTGATAAGTAAGTCGATGGCGAGGGAGATTTTTCTTTTCAGCATAAACTCCTTGAACGTTTGCCCGAATGCCTGCTTGAAGGCGCGGGAGAAATAGGAGTCGGACCAGCCGCACTGGAGAGCGGCCTGAGCGACGCTGATGGCATAGTTTTTTTGTTCATCGATCTGTTGCACCAGGCCGATCAGCCTGGTTATCGGCGGGTGGCAGAATAACGCCGGGTTTGGCGTTGCATCCATCGTCAATTTTGAGGTGACGAAAATCACGATGGAGTGCAGTAAACTCGACTGTAGGGTTGAGGCCGACACCGATTGTTCGCTCGCCCAGCAGAAGAGCGTCTCCAGGCGTGCCGCTTCACTCTCATCCAGATACATCACCATCGGCTGGATACGTTGGATCGGTTTAACCGGCAAGTGCATTTCTTCCAGCCAGCTTTCCTCATATTGCAATAAGTAGCGTAAATGTTTGGCGTAAGACGTCAGTATCATTTCATGCATAAAAAGCGTGGGTACGTAAACCAGGGTATTATTTTTTATCGGGTATGCCCTGTCCTGGATAACAAAGGTGCCGCCGGCGCGTCTGAACCACATAATCTCGCTCATTACATGAAAATGCGTTACGGCGTAGCACCCGGCAAACGAAGGGATGTTATATCGGCGCAATGTGAAACGTTCACCTAACGTGACGGGAATATTTTCAAAAATGGGATATGGCTCACTCATCAGGTTCAGATTCCTTATGTAATTGCCCCGGTTTATTTCTATATACGCCACGGATTATGGAATAAATTATTCGTTAAAAACGTGGTGAGGTTATAAATATACAACAATTGAACGTAATGGAAGTATCAGAACAATAATATTTTCTTTTTGAGGGGATAATCATGTCTTCTGTAACGCCTACGCCTTCAATAAAATTATCGATAAAAGAAAAAATAAGCTATGGGCTGGGGGATGCCGGTTGTAATTTAGTCTGGCAAACCGTCATGTTATTTATGGCTTATTTTTATACGGATATTTATGGGCTGTCGCCCGCGCATATGGGCACCATGTTTCTCGCGGTAAGGGTTATCGATGCGGTCGCCGATGTTTTAATGGGGGCGGTGGCTGACCGAACCCGGAGTCGCTTCGGCCAATTCAGACCTTATTTACTGTGGTTCGCCATTCCTTTCGGCGTGCTGTGCGCATTAACGTTTTATACGCCGGATTTCAGCTACGCCGGCAAACTGGTTTACGCTTATACGTCTTATATCCTGCTTTCGCTGGTTTATACTGCGGTGAACGTCCCCTATTGCGCGATGGTGAATAACCTGTCGGATGATTCACGCGAGCGGGTGTCGTTGCAATCGTACCGGTTTGCGTTCAGCGGGCTGGGCGGACTGTTTGTTTCGATGTCGGCCTTGCCTCTGGTGGCATATTTGGGGCAGGAAGATAAGCAGCTCGGCTATTTTATGACGATGCTTATCATGGGAGTGCTGAGCGTTGTTTTATTATTTACCTGTTTTAAAAATACCCGTGAACGCCATATCGCTGCCCTGGACCCTGAACCGGCGGGTATCTGGAAAGACCTGATGTGTTTATATGCCAATAAAGACTGGCGCATTATGTTTACCTTGAATGTGGTGAACCTGATTGCGGTAATTTTTAAAGGCGGGGTGGCGATGTATTATGTGAACAGCGTAATGAAACGTCCTGATCTGGCTACGCCTTTATTATCATTGATATTTATATCAGGCATTTCAGGCGCTCTTTTCTCTGCGGTTATTTTTAAAAATATCGACAAGGTAAAAGGCTTTAATTACTCCATGGGCGTTGAGGGAGTATTATTGATTATGCTGTTTTTTGCGAGCCCGCAAAGTTTGTTTATTATATTCGGACTGGTAATTGTCATCAATTTTATTCAGTCGGCGGCGACCCCGTTACAGTGGAGTATGGTCAGCGACGTTGTTGACCTGGAGGAAAGCGTCAGCGGACGGCGTTTAAGCGGAATGGTGTTTTCGACGAATTTATTCGCCATTAAATTGGGTATTGCCATCGGCGGCGCGTTAATTGGCTGGTTGCTGGCATGGGGAGGCTATGTCGGCGGCGGCGGTGAGCAAAACGCGCAGTCGATTCTTACCATAAAGCTGCTTTTTACCTTATTACCCGCGCTGCTGGTATTTTCGCTGCTGCTGATTATGAGACGTTATTCACTTAATGATGAAAAGATAGAAGCAATAAAAAACAAAAAAATCGCCAGCTCGCTGCATTCACATACACCCTAAATAATTCGAGTTACAGGAAGGCGGGTATAAAACCGCATAACCAAGTCGGAGGAGAAAGATGGCATCAATTAGCTGGATTAGCAGTGACGACGCCCGGCAATGGCAGGTCAATACCGCCGTCGCCACCGGCGCGCATCCCGTCAATTTGCTGGTGGGCGCGGCGGACGAACGGGAAATTGAAGGATTCGGCGGCTGTTTTAATGAATTGGGCATGGCCGCGCTTGCGGCGTTGGATCATTCACAACGGGAAGCCATCTTTGACGATCTCTTTTCTCCCGACGGCGAGTGCCGGTTAAATATGGGGAGAATTCCCATCGGCGCCAGCGATTATGCCCAGTCGTGGTATAGCCTCAACGAAACGCCGGACGATTACGCCATGCGGCATTTTTCCATTGCGCGGGATAAGCGCTATTTGATCCCTTATATTCGCGCCGCGCTGCAACGCCAGCCGGAAATGACTCTGTTTGGCTCGCCCTGGAGTCCGCCTACCTGGATGAAAACGCATCCGGTATATAACTATGGCCGCCTGCGCATGGACGACGCGACGCTGCACGCCTATGCCCTCTATTTTCAGAAATTCATCGAGCACTATCGGCAAGAAGGGATCCGGGTCGCTCAGGTTCATATCCAGAATGAGGTGGCGGCGGATCAGAAATTTCCGTCCTGTGTCTGGAGCGGCGAGCAACTGCGTCGTTTTATCGCCGATTATCTCGGTCCCCGGCTGGCGAAACGGCTGCCTGATACCGAAATCTGGTTGGGAACCATCAATGCGCCGGCATTTATGCAAGAGGTGGGGGAAGATTACGATGATTACGCCAACTATGTGTTGAGCGATAAAACCGCGTATTCCCATCTTTCCGGCGTGGGCTATCAATGGGCCGGGAAAAATGCGATCCAGAGAACGGTGGAAAGCTACCCCGAGCTGCGCTATTACCAGACGGAAAATGAGTGCGGCGACGGAAAAAACCAGTGGTCTTATGCGCACTATGTATTCGGGCTGTTCCGTCACTATCTGGTGAACGGCGCCAACGGCTACTTCTACTGGAATATGGTGTTGGAAAACGGCGGTGAAAGTTCCTGGGGATGGAAACAGAACAGCATGATTTCCATTGATAAACGGCAAAAGCGCGTCACCTATAATCCGGAATATTATGTGATACGCCATTTTTCCGCACTGGTACGCCGCGGGGCGCGCCGCCGGACGTTAACCGGCAGCATGAGCGGCAACGCGGTGGCGTTTGAAAACCCGGACAGCAGCATCGTGGTGAATATCAACAACGCGTTTACGTCGCCGCGGGAGCTGAATATCGCCTGGCAAGACCAAACGCTGCATTTTGATCTGGCGCCGAATTCGATTAACTCCGTTATTTTTCTGCCGTAAAGCACATCGGCTGAACGGCGGGATGCGTCTGGTCGATGGATACCGGCGCCGGTGATTTCCTCCGCCCGATGCTGATTTGCCGCCGGCAACCGCGCCGGCGGCAAAATCGAGTTGTAAATTAATTATATTAACTATATTAAGCGAAATTAAATCCCGCTTTTTGCCGCCCTTCAAAGTTTAACAAACCACACACATTATACTGGCCCCTTGTGACCTCACAAATTCTCCATAACGAAAATAGGTAAAGGGTGTAACAATGGACGATCAATTGAAACAGAGCGCATTGGATTTTCATCAGTTTCCGGTTCCAGGGAAAATTCAGGTCTCGCCGACGAAACCGTTGGCTACCCAGCGCGATCTGGCGCTGGCCTACTCTCCCGGCGTCGCGGCCCCTTGTCTTGAAATTGCCGAGGATCCGCTGGCCGCCTATAAATATACCGCGCGCGGCAATCTGGTGGCGGTGATCTCCAATGGCACCGCCGTGCTCGGCCTCGGTAATATCGGGGCGCTGGCCGGCAAGCCGGTGATGGAAGGCAAGGGGGTGCTGTTCAAGAAGTTCTCCGGCATTGATGTATTCGATATCGAAGTGGACGAACTGGATCCGGATAAATTGATCGACGTCGTCGCCGCGCTGGAGCCGACGTTTGGCGGCATCAATCTGGAAGATATCAAGGCGCCGGAATGCTTCTATATTGAGAAAAAACTGCGCGAGCGCATGAAAATCCCGGTGTTCCACGACGACCAGCACGGCACCGCCATTATCTGTACCGCCGCGGTGCTGAACGGTCTGCGCGTGGTGGAGAAAAACATTGCCGATGTGCGTCTGGTGGTTTCCGGCGCCGGCGCGGCGTCCATCGCCTGTCTGAATCTGCTGGTGGCGCTGGGCCTTCAGAAACGCAACATCGTCGTCTGTGATTCGCGCGGGGTGATTTATCAAGGCCGTGATGAAAATATGGAGGAAACCAAAGCGGCCTACGCCGTTGAGGATAACGGCACGCGCAAACTGGCGGACGTGATCCCCGACGCCGATATTTTCCTCGGCTGTTCCGGGCCGGGAGTATTGAAGCCGGAGATGGTGAAAACCATGGCGCCGCGCCCGCTGATCCTGGCGCTGGCCAACCCTGAGCCGGAAATTCTGCCGCCGCTGGCGAAAGAAGTGCGCCCGGACGCCATTATCTGCACCGGCCGTTCGGACTATCCGAACCAGGTGAACAACGTGCTGTGTTTCCCGTTCATCTTCCGCGGCGCGCTGGATGTGGGCGCCACCACCATCAATGAAGAGATGAAGCTGGCGTGCGTGCATGCCATCGCTAACCTGGCCTTGGCGGAGCAGAGCGAAGTGGTGGCTTCCGCCTATGGCGATCAGGACCTGTCGTTCGGGCCGGAGTATCTGATTCCGAAACCGTTCGATCCGCGTCTGATTATCAAAATCGCGCCGGCGGTGGCCAAAGCGGCGATGGAGTCCGGCGTGGCGACGCGGCCGATCGAGGATTTCGACGCCTATATCGAGAAACTCACCCAGTTCGTCTATAAAACCAACCTGTTTATGAAGCCGATCTTCTCCCAGGCGCGTCAGCAGCCGCGCCGCGTGGTGCTGGCCGAAGGGGAAGATCCGCGCGTACTGCATGCGACGCAGGAACTGGTGACCCTGGGGCTGGCGTTCCCGATACTCATCGGCCGCCCGAACGTTATCGAAATGCGTTTGCAGAAGCTGGGCTTGCAGTTGACCATCGGCAAAGACTTTGAAGTGGTCAATAACGAATCCGATCCGCGCTTCAAAGAGTACTGGAGCGAATATTTCGAGATCATGAAGCGCCGCGGCATATCGCAGGAAAAGGCGCAGCGCGAGGTGATCGGCAACCCGACCCTGATCGGCTCGATTATGGTGCTGCGCGGCGAGGCGGATGCGCTGATCTGCGGCACCATCGGCACCTACGAAGAGCATTTCGACGTGGTGGAGAAGGTGTTCGGCTACCGCGACGGCGTGCACGTGGCCGGCGCGATGAACGCGCTGATGCTGCCGAGCGGGAATACGTTTATTGCCGATACCTACGTCAATTCCGATCCTACGCCGGAGCAACTGGCCGAAATTACCCTGATGGCGGCGGACACCGTGCGTCGTTTCGGCATTGAGCCGAAGGTCGCCCTGTTGTCGCATTCGAGCTTCGGCACTTCTGATTCTCCCACCGCGCAGAAAATGCGCGCCACCCTGGAACTGGTGAACAAACTGGCGCCGGAGCTGGAAATCGACGGCGAGATGCACGGCGACGCCGCGCTGGTGGAAGCGATCCGCCGCGAGCAGATGCCGGACAGCCCGCTGAAAGGGTCGGCCAATATTCTGATTATGCCGAATATGGAAGCGGCGCGTATCAGCTATAACCTGCTGCGCGTGTCGTCCTCGGAAGGCGTGACGGTCGGTCCGGTGCTGATGGGGGTGTCCAAACCGGTGCATATCCTGACGCCCATCGCCTCGGTGCGCCGTATCGTCAACATGGTGGCGCTGGCGGTGGTTGAGGCGCAAACCCAGCCGCTGTAATCTGCCTGAGCTAAAAAAGCCCGCGGGAGTATGCGCTCCGGCGGGTTTTTTTTATCTTGCCTTAGGTGGCTTGCCGCAGCCATTTGTCCAGTTCGTTGGCGAACTGCTGGCGGTCGCGTTGATTGAGGGTCGCCGGCCCGCCGGTTTGTATGCCGCTGGCGCGCATGGTATCCATAAAATCACGCATGTTCAGCCGTTCGCGAATGGTGTCCGGGGTATATCGCTCGCCGCGCGGATTCAGCGCCACGCCGCCTTTTTCGAGCACTTCCGCCGCCAGCGGGATATCGCTGGTGACCACCAGGTCGCCCGCTTCAACCCGGCGCACGATTTCGTTATCCGCGACGTCAAAACCGGCGGCCACGCGCAGCGTGCGGATAAAGCGCGACGGCGGTACTTTTAATGTCTGATTGGCTACCAGCGTGGTTTGCGTCGCCGTCCTTTCCGCGGCGCGAAACAGCACCTCTTTGATCACGTTGGGGCAGGCGTCGGCATCGACCCAAATCTGCATTACTCGGTTACTCCGCTGTTGTTGTCGTCAAGCCAATCCCTGACGGGTAAAAAGTCCCGGTACAGCGCGGCTTCCGGGCTGTCGGGCTGTGGTTGATACTGATATTCCCAGCGCGCCAGCGGCGGCATGGACATTAAAATCGACTCGGTGCGCCCGCCGCTTTGCAGCCCGAACAGCGTACCGCGATCCCATACCAGATTGAACTCCACATAGCGCCCGCGGCGATAAAGCTGAAATTCGCGCTCGCGCTCGCCCCACGGCAGGTTTTTGCGCCGCTCGACGATCGGCAGATAGGCCGTCAGAAATCCTTCGCCGACCGCCCGGGTAAAATCAAAGCAGGTGGCGAAATCCGGCGTATTCAGATCGTCAAAGAACAATCCGCCGATGCCGCGCGCCTCATCACGGTGCCTGAGATAAAAATAGTCGTCGCACCATTTCTTATAGCGCGGATAAACGTCGGCGCCGAAAGGCCGGCACAGATCGCGCGCGGTCCGATGCCAGTGCACCGCGTCTTCCCTGAAGCCATAAAACGGCGTCAGATCGAAGCCGCCGCCGAACCACCATACCGCCTCTTCCCCCGGTTTTTCGGCAATGAAAAAGCGCACGTTGGCGTGAGCGGTGGGCACGTAGGGATTTTGCGGATGAATAACCAGCGAGACGCCCATAGCCTGATAGCTGCGTCCCGCCAGTTCGGGACGGTGCGCGCTGGCGGACGGCGGCAATGCGCCGCCGGCGACGTGGGAAAAGTTGACGCCGGCGCGTTCGAATACCTTTCCGCCGGATAATACCCGGCTGCGTCCGCCGCCGCCTTCCGCGCGCTGCCAGCGGTCTTCATCAAAGTTCGCGGCGCCATCCGCGGCGGCGAGCTGTCGGCAGAGATCGTCCTGCAACGCGCGCAGAAAGGATATTACCGCCTGAATGTTCGGCATAGGCTAACGCTCTCGTGTCCTGGGTCGCTAAAGGCGCTCAGTATAACGATTATTGCCGCGTGTAATAAATAATATCCCCGTCGCGGAACCTGCCGGGGTGATTTCCATGGCCCGTGCGCAATTTGATATTGCGTCTGACAAAAATCACGCGATAATCAGACCTTACCTAATTGCACGGTGGTAAACGTGATGGAAATCCGCATATTCCGGCAAGATGACTTTGAAGAAGTGATCACCCTCTGGGAACGCTGCGATTTGCTGCGCCCGTGGAACGATCCCGAAATGGATATTGAACGCAAGCTGAACCACGGCGCCGATCTGTTTCTGGTGGCGGAAGTCGGCGGCGAAGTGGTCGGCTCCGTTATGGGCGGCTATGACGGCCATCGCGGCTCGGCCTATTATCTCGGCGTGCATCCGGATTTCCGCGGCCGGGGCATCGCCAATGCGCTGATCAGCCGCCTGGAGAAGAAACTCATCGCCCGCGGCTGCCCCAAAATCAACCTGATGGTGCGTGAAGATAACGACGCGGTGATCGGCATGTATGAAAAGCTGGATTACGAAATCGCCGACATCGTCACGCTGGGAAAACGGCTGATTGAGGATCAGGAGTATTGAGGTAATCTCATATTTGCAGCCCACGCATTTTCCTCGAGAGCGTTCAGAATTCTGTGTCACGATAAAATCGTTACAGCGTAATCACGTTATTCAGCCGCCCGTCAAAATAAATGGCTAACTGCGACAGTGTCAAATTCCAGTTCTGGAGCGGCATTGTCCATTTCTCCTGCGCATTCATCAGCCCCAGATAAAGCAGCTTCAACAGACTGTTTTCGTTAGGGAATGCCCCTTTGGTTTTCGTCAGCTTCCTGAACTGCCGATGCACTGACTCGCTGGCGTTGGTGGTATAAATGACCTTGACAATGCGCTCACAGACCGCGCTAATCTGCTCTGGACTCCATTTCCAGCCCGGCCCCGTCTCAATGTAAACACGGTGTCTGGTCAGATGAACCTCTGCGCCGCCGTCAACCGCCGGGCATCACTCATCTGTTGAGCTGCTGCTGCCGAAATTCCTCTGTCGTCCCGTCCCGCCTGACCTCACGGGATACGGTGGATTTGCTGACGACAACACGTCTGCTGATTTCACTGAGGCTAATATCCTCACCATACAGCAGGGCAACTGGTATCTTACGCCTTCGGTTAACTGCCGATACTTCATGTCACTCGCTCGTCTTTGGTCGGAAGAGCGGGATAACTTATCGGCAGTTAACCTTCATTCTTCACTCCCTGCCTATCAAGACCGTATTATCTGAATTCCCGTTTTGCTAATGGCTTTTATTTGTAAAATAATTATCATTTGTATTATTATTCGCTAATGTAATTTGTACAGCGTTAATCTCGCTATCCCGCCATATGTGGCGGGCAACGCCGTGTTAGCGGGAATAACGCCAGCATTTTTATCGCCTGGAAGATTGTGACTAACGCTGTAGCCCAGGGAATTGTTGTTAAAAAGACGGAGCTGGATCGTGCGTAGTGACAATCTTCATGTATCGGGGACGCAGGCAGCCTCCTTTACTCATCCATATCTGACAGGGCCGTTGGGATACCGGTCTGGCTGGCGTTCCGTGACGTTTTTTACGTTATCGCTTCTTGCTCACGCGGTTTTAGTGATGCTCTTTCTCTGGCGCTATTCTCCACAGGAAAATGTGGAGAAAATGGCGGGTAGCGAAGGTGGAAGCATGCAAGTCATGATGGTGCCATCCGCTATCGCTTTGCCGGATCCGTCTGCGGAGCTTTCAGAACAACCCGTCCCCGTCGTGCAGGTCAGCATACCCGAACCCTCAGTGACCTTACCCAGCCAATCAACCGCGGTCATTAAACTGCCTGTCGCCGAACCTAAGCCTGTCACTGCCGCGGTCGAGAAAAAGCCGCAGGCGCGCGAGAAAAAACCGCCTGAAAAGGCACGTCAGGAAACGCGCGTTTCCCAACAATCGCAGGTAAAACCGGTAGAAAAACAACCCCCTTCTCAAGTTGCCGCGCGTGAGGTCAGTGATACTCCCTCGCTTAATTCGTCATCGACTTCCGCTATGTCCTCCGGCGCTGTGACCGCGAAGACGGGAGAAAGTGACAGCGGCCAGGCGAAACAGGGCGCGGGCAGTGCGAATACCCAAAGGTTGAAGGCGCTGCATCGCCGTGTGAACTACCCCGCCCGGGCGAAAGCCATGGGCGTTGAGGGTAAAGTTCGCGTCAAATTCGATATCACCGGCAGCGGTACGGTGACCAATATTCGGGTTTTGTTGGAAAACCCTGATGGTGTCTTTGGCGATGACGTGGTGAAAGACATGGCGCGTTGGCGTTATCAAACGCAGACGTCTGTTGAAAATCAGGTCGTTTCCATTGTTTTCAAACTGGATGGTCGTATTCAGTTCGATAATTAGCATTAAACGCGTTAATTAAAACAATAAGTTTATTTTTCAAATAATAAAGTTCACTGGGGATTTTGAATAAATGGAAAAAAATGTCTATTTAGTGATGCTGTTAGCATTATTAACCGGGCCGGCGTTCGCACAGCAGAATGATACGTCAACCAATAACAATCAGCAGAAAGCGGATGTTGAAACAGAGGATGATTCTCTGGATGACGCATCCGAGGATGAGGGGGAAGACACGATTTTAGTCCGTTCCACGCCGACCAGTCAGTCGATGGGGACGCAGATTATCAATGCCGAGCAGATTAGACGTACGCCGACTCGTAACGGTTCGATCACCGAATTATTAAAAAGTAACCCCAATGTCCAGTTCGCCAATTCGGCGGATAACGGGAGCACGCCGGGAGAAATTTCACCAGAGAATGTTTCGTTCCATGGAGAGAAGTTTTACCAGAATAATTATATGATCGATGGGTTGTCCAATAACAATACCATTAATCCCGGCGCTAACGGTGGGGAGCTAAGTGCTAGCCCTGATGGTTATAGCCCTACGGATTTACCGGCAGGCGGTACGCAATCTTTCTGGATTAATTCAGAATTAATTGAACAACTGGAGGTGTTCGACAGTAATGTCTCCGCCAAATACGGCGATTTTAGCGGCGGCGTGGTGGATGCCAAGCTGAAGGATCCCAAGTTGGACAAGGCGTCGGGCAAGGTCTCCTACCGCACCACGCGTGACAGTTGGACGCGTTACCATGTGGACGAGGATATTCGGGAAGATTTTGACACCGCCACCAATCTGTATTATCAGCCCAAGTTTACCAAAAACTTCTACTCCGTTACGGTCAATCAACCGCTGAGCGATAAGGCGGGCTTTATTTTCGCCTACAATCGCCAGGAGTCGACCATTCCCTATTATCACGCCAATCTCGCGGAATGGACCGATCAGAAGCGGATCGCCGAAACCTATCTGCTAAAGGGCACCTATCTGGCGGACAACGGCGATATCTTCCGTCTGACCGGCATGTATGCGCCCCATGAGTCCAGGTATTACAAGAAAGATATCAAGGACGGCGCCTTTACCAATACCGGCGGCGGCTACCGTTTTAATATGGAATGGGAACATAACGCTGATTGGGGGAAGGTGAGCAGTCTGGCGGGTTACCAGCACGAGCAAAACAAGATCGATCATGGAACCGACAGCTACGCGCAGTGGTACAGCTATTACCGCGGAGAAACGTCCAATGTTATCTACTGGACGACCAGTTCCGCATCTGCGAACGCGCATACGGCCCAATTGGGTGGATATGGTGAGTTCGCCACGCGGAAGGACACCATCACCCTGAAACAGGATTATGAGCTGAATCCGCTAGCCCTGTACGGCACTCAGCATCAGTTCGATCTGGGATGGCAGGTGGATTTCTACAGTGCGCAGTATCGACGCTATCGTGATGCATACGCCAGCCGGGGCGCCATCACCTGGGATACCAGTGTGGTCTGCCAGTCTGGAGATGATTACTGTATCGACGGCGAACAGTATTACAAAAACCGTACCGTATATCCGGCACGCACCGTCGAGGGCGATTACACCAACTATGCCGTATATCTGCAGGACAGCATAACCTTCGATCGGCTGGAAGTAACGCCGGGCGTACGCCTGTCCTACGACGACTATCTGGGCAACCTGAACATCGCGCCGCGCTTCTCCACTTCCTACGACGTATTTGGCGATCGCTCCACCCGTGTGTTCGGCGGAGCCAACCGCTACTACGCGCAGAATATGCTGGCCTATATGCTGCGCAACGGCATCAGTTCGTATAATACGCAGACCCGTACTGACGCCAGCTCCGCATGGACGAACAGCGATCTCAGGACCGCCACGTACGACTACGATATCTCGGACCTGAAGACGCCGTTCAGCGACGAACTGAGCCTGGGGCTGTCGCAGCGAATGTGGGACACCATCTGGACGGCTAAATGGGTGCACCGCAAGGGCCGCGATCAGTTCGGGCGCTCTAACTACACGGATGAATCGGGCCAGAGATATTACGTGCTGACCAACGACGCCAACACCCAGGGCAACACCTTCTCCTTGACGGTGGAGCCGATCAGCCCCTACCACTTCGCTTGGGCCGACGTGAACTGGAGGTTGGGTGCCAATATCTCCAATAATAATTCTAGCTCCCAAAGTTACTACGACGTGAGCGACACCAACAGCAGCATGGTCATCTTTGACGGCAATCTGATGGAAAGAGGGGATATGGATGCGCTGGACTATAACACGCCGTGGCGGGCGTTCCTCAACGTGGACACCCATTTCCCCGCCATGCGCCTGACCTGGGGCCAGACTCTGGGCTATACCTCCGGTTACAAGGGTTATACCACCTCGTCGGTTCTCTGCCCGAGCGGCAATGGAGCCTGCGGCGACTATGAGGGCAGCGCCACGCTGTATACGGAGAAGCAGTACAAGAACTACATCTCCTATGACTGGCGTTTCGCTTACTCTCAGCCGGTCTATAGGGATCAAGCGCTGGATATTACGCTGGACGTGTTGAACGTGTTCGACAACGTGATCGAAACGTCGTCTTCGGGAACCACTGCAAGCAGCACCATTACCTACAAAACCGGCCGCCAGTTCTGGCTGGGCGTCGCCTACACCTGGTAAGACCCCACACCCGCGACGCCGATTGTCCGGCGTAGCGGGATAAGGCTTTTCGGCATGCGCGGACAGCCTCAGCGTGAAAATAAGAAAAATGAAAGGTCGTTATGAATTGGAAAACATTTTATCGGCTGGCGATAACCGTCAGTCTGTTAATCGCCAGCGCTATCAGCCAGGCTGAAGAAATAAAGAGTCCGCTACCGATAATAAAAGAAGGCGTATTGACGAATGGATTTAAATATACGCTGGTGCCGCTGGAAGGGCAGAAAAAACGGGTAGATATCCGTCTGAGTGTCGAAGTGGGTTCGGTTGATGAGCAGGATAATGAGTCCGGCGTAGCGCATATGGTGGAACATCTGGTTTTCCGCGCCAGCGAGGCTTTCCCACAGGGTGTGAGCACCGCCCTGCATCAGCAAGGGTGGGTGAGGGCACAGCACTATAACGCCATGACCAACTATGAGCGGACGACATACATGATGAGTCCGCCGACGGGCGGTCGCGATCTCGCGTTCACGTTGCAGGCGCTGAACCAAATGGTCGGCCACGCCAGCCTGCTACCGCGCGATCTGGACGATGAGCGTAAAATCATTCTCGAAGAGTGGCGTGGCAAACTGGGCGTGGCGGAGCGGATGAACCAGCAGCGTGTACAGGCTATTCGCCATGGCTCTCGTTACCCTTCCCGCCCGGTGATGGGCTTGGAGCAATCGATCAAAGAAACGCCGGCCAGCGTGTTGCAGACGTTTTATCAACGCTGGTATCGCCCGGCGAATATGCGTCTGTTGCTGATTGGCGATGTGCGGATAGAAGAAGCGGAGCGCGAGATTAAGCGCGTTTTTTCGGCTTTGCCGAACGTTGCTGTCCCGCAGCGGGACTATTATGAACCGCATTTACAACCACAGTTGAACGTGATGAGGTTGCAGGATAGCCAGAGCGGCAGCAGTCAGGTGTCATTTGTCTATCGCTTTGAGGATAACGGCGCTAACGGTCAGTCAAGCCTTCGTCATCGTCTGCTTAATCAGGTTACGCTTTCTGCCTTGAGTCGCCAGGTGCGCCGCCAGAAAGCGGATCTGCCGCCGGAAGTCGGTAGTCTGGTGGTGCGTAAATCGGATATTGGCAAGACCACGGTGGCGCTGGGACTTTTCGCGGATGTCATGCCGGGAGGGCATGATGTCGCGCTGTCCGTATTGTTGAAAGAGCTGGAAAGAGTAAAACGTTATCCGCTGCGCGAGCGCGACATTATTGACATCAAATCTGAGATACGTGAGGCCGCTCAGCAGATGGTTAACCAACCTGAGGAGCGCTATTTTGCCGATTGGGTGCAGCAACTGGCGACAGTCTGGCTGCAAGGACTCCCGTATGTCGGGAGCCGGCAGCGAGCTCAGGAAGTGATGGATATTTTGGCCTCCATTACGCTGCAAGACGTTAATAAACACCTGCAAAACTGGTTGTCTGCAACCGATACGCTGGTCCAGTTCAGCGTACCGGGCGTCACGTCTTTCACATTGCCTCAGCCCGATGCTATCCGCGCACAGCAACAACAGTGGACGATGGCTGCGCTGGCGCCGCCGCGCGTTCCGGAGGCGAAAGTTATCCCTGAACTGCCTTTCGTAACGCAAAGCGGGAAACGTACGGCGGTAAAAATCTTTGCTGAACAAAACGTGTCACAGTGGCAGCTCAGTAACGGCGATCGCGTGGTATGGCTGCGTACGCCAGAGGCTGACAAAAAGATATATCTGACCGCGATTAGTCAGGCAGGATACATGGCAAGTTCACTGAATCCATGGCAATCACAGTTGGCAAGCCAACTGGTTTCCCTGAGTGGCCCGGCTGACTGGCGTGCGGAAGATCTGAGAAACTGGAAACAGGAAAAATCACTGTCGCTGAGTATCAATCACGAAGCGGATCGGCTAATGATGAGCGGTCAGGCGTCGGTCGAGCAACTGGCCGATCTGCTGGGACTCTATCGTGCGCTGAATGTTTCCCCGTGGATTGATCCTGATGTGATGAAAGAGAGCATGATGCGACTGGTGCGCCAACGGATAAACAGCGAACAATCGGTGATGGATACGCGCGCGCGCGCGATAGCCACGCTGCGTTTTGGTCCTCCCGCCTGGCAGGAGCCGGAAATTGCCCAGTTAAAACAGCTCACGGCCTCCCCGCTGCTGGCGCAGTGGCATAAGGCTTCGGCCGCACCCGTAACTTATTATCTGCTGGCCGATATGGACGGCGAACAGCTGCTACCGCATGTTGAGCGTTATCTGGCGTCGATTCCGCGCCGTCCGATCGGAGAGATCCGATCTCATCTGGCGCGGGAAGGCAGACGCGAAGCCTCGTCAGCAATCAGCATTGAGCCCCGCGCCGACATTCGTACTTGGAGCTTCACGCCTTATACCTGGACGCCGCAGGCGGCGGTTCAGGTGAGTATCGCTCGTAATCTGGCGGATAAATATCTCAAAGCCAGCCTGCGCGACGATGCGCTTGGCATTTATCGCATGCGATTGGACAGTGGGCTGGAGGACAGTAGGCAGCGCATTGAAACCGAAGTCAGTTTCACCAGTGCACCTGAACGGGCGCAGGAGCTGTGGCAACTGGCGGAGCGGGGGTTCGCGGAACTGCCGGCGAAGATTACCCGGGAAGATGTGGATGAGCAAAAGCAGCAGTTTATCCGTGCTGAACAAGGGCGCCGGCACGATCTTCCGACAATACAGCGTCGTCTGATCCTGAGCTATCGTCACTATGACGATCCCCGTTATTTGACCGATGCCGCCCAACTGGAGGACAGCATTACGCTGGAAGGCGTACGCGCCATGTCGGCACAGTTGTTCAACCCGCAGAATAGCGTTCTGTATATCTCATTGCCGCGCGAGGCGCAGGAATGAAAAAAATTATGGCGCAGCTTGGCGATCTCTGCCGTCCTTTCTGGTGGGGCGCGGGAAGCTGGAAAGCATGGCTGTTATTGCTGGTAGCGGTATCAATGGGCGGGATGATCGTCTATCTCAATGTGCTCATTAATGAATGGAGCAAAGCGTTTTACGATGCGCTGGGGGCATTCAACAGCGGCCTGCTGTTTTCTCTGATGAAAGATTATGGCAGTTACATCCTGATTTATATCGTGGTGTTCGTCCATCAGGAATGGTTCACCAAGCTGCTGATTATCCGCTGGCGCAGCGTATTAACCGAGGAGTTAGTCAATAGCTGGATGGCGAAGCGGGCGTTCTATCGCATGTCGCTGAACGGCAAAATCGATAACCCGGATCAGCGTATCGCCGAAGACATCAATCTGTTCGTGGACAAGGTGGTTAGCCTGTCGGTCTCATTTTTGATCGTGTCGGCGCAGCTTTCCTCTTTCCTATTTATTCTATGGGAACTCTCGGGCGTTCAGCGTTTTACCCTGTTCGGGCAGGAGTGGGTGATTAAAGGTTATCTGGTCTGGGTGGTACTGCTTTACACGCTGTTTGGCAGCGTGATGACCCATGTTATTGGTAAGAAACTGCACGGCATTAATTATGAAAAGCAGCGTGCCGAAGCGGATTTCCGCGCCGCTCTGCTGCGCAAGCATGATAACGCCGAACAAATCGCGCTGTATGGCGGCGAGCAACAGGAGAAAATGTACCTCAAACGCCATTTCTCTTTTATCGTGTCCAACTGGCGGCGCTTTATGAACGCCGAACGTAATCTGGGGTTTTTCACTACCGGCTATATGCGCGTCAGCCAGATTGTACCGGTGTTTGCCGCGCTGCCGGCGTTTCTCAGTAAAACGGTGACGCTGGGCGGGTTGATGCAAATCCGCGGCGCGTTTAATCAGGTGCATATTGCGCTGAGCTGGTTTATCCGCATGTATCTTGAGATGGTGACGCTGTCCGCCAGTATGGAGCGTCTCAGCCAGTTCAAACAGGAGATTCAGCGTTGTCAGTCCGAAGCGGGAGACGTCCCGGTCGGTGAACGGCTACAGGTGGACAAACTCTCTTTTGCGACCCCGCAGGGAACCCCGTTGCTGCAAAATGTGATGTTTAGCTGTGAAGCAGGGAGCTGGAGCAAACTTTCCGGGCATAGCGGATTAGGAAAATCGACGCTGCTGCGTACCCTGAACGGACTCTGGCCTTATTACGACGGTCAGTGGCAGGCGCTTGAAGGACGCAGTTTACTGTTGCCTCAGCAAAGCTATCTGGGCCATGGCTCGCTGGCGGAAATTCTGTGCTACCCGCAGCCCGCGCTGGCTGATAGCGAATATCTGAGTCAGGTACTGGATAAAGTCGGATTGAGCGTCTGGCGCGACAAGCTGAGCGAGCAACGGAACTGGGATCGGATTTTTTCCGGCGGTGAGCGGCAGCGGCTGGCGTTTGCCCGCGCGCTGATCGCCAAACCGGAAACGTTGTATCTGGATGAGGCCACCAGCAACCTTGACCATACGTCGGCGAGGATGCTGCTGTTGCTGATCAAACAGGAATTGCCGATGTGTACGGTGGTCGCGGTCACGCATCAGAATGAACTGGATGATATGTTCCCTCACCAATATGACCTGACGGCGTTTCAACACGCCTGATAGGGTTTATTCTGTCCGTTGGTTTCCCCGATCGCCGGAAACCAACGGGCGAGTAGGTTTCTCATCGCATTGTTCCTATAATCCTCACCGTGACTATCCTGTTTTTTTACGGCACTTTCCGTCGACCTGATACTCAAACACCTCATCAGGTGATGACGGTTAAAGACAGACGCCGTTCAATATTGAGGAGTAAATGTAATGAGATTTCGCCCCCTACTATTGGGTTTACCGCTATTACTGACCGGATGCAGTACGCTGGCCAATTTTTCCTGGTCCAGCCTGTCGCCGTTTAACTGGTTCGGCTCTTCGCTTCAGGTGTCGGACGCCGGCGTCGGCGATATCAATGCCGGAACGCCATTGTCCGAACCGGTGTTGCACAAGGCGCTGAACGGCAATTATCGCCTGCGCAGCGGAATGGGCACGGCAAACGGTCAACTGGTGGCGTTTTATCAGGCGCTGGACGGCAAAGAGGTGAAGCTGACGATCAGCGGTCAGCCGAAGAGCAACGTCCGGAAAGTGGAAGTGATGGATGCGGCCATCGACAGCGCGTGGGGCGTGAAGATCGGCGATGCCTTCAGCGACTCATACAGCAAGGCGTTCGGCGCATGTCAGCCGGGGCAGGGCGACGACGCGCAAAGCGTCGAGTGTGCGGCGCCGCAGAGCAAACACGTCAGCTACCTGTTTTCCGGCGACTGGAGCGGGCCGGAAGGGTTGATGCCGCCTGACGACATCCTCAAAACATGGCGGGTGAGCAAGATCGTCTGGCATGCGCAGGCTCGCGACTGATCGCCCGGCCTGCGTCGCATCGGCGGCGGTAAGGCTCCTCGGTCAAGAAACGATCTCCATAAGGCGCAAATGTGGCGTCTGTGACGATTTTGCGTTGAAGCAAAGTAAAAACCTCATTTCTTCCGGTATGATAGCGGTGCTGCGCAGACGGAATCGCAGCTAATACCATCATAAATAACAACAAAGAAGCATGCTTAGATTGAGGAAGCACAGATGACACCAATTCAGAGCGGTATTTTGCCGGAGCATCGCCGTTTTGCCATCTTTATGGAAGCCATGGTCCAGGGGGAATTTGATGCCATTCGGCAGGGATGCAAAAAGTTTTGTCAGGCATTGACCGAACTGCAACAGCAGTTTCCCGATGCCGGCCTGGGCGCGGTGTTGGCGTTTGGCTGCGACGTATGGCGCGATCTGGATTGCCAGAATTCCGCGCTGCAGCTCAAGTCTTTTACGCCGTTGGGCAAAGGGCTGGCGCCCGCCACCCAGCGCGATCTACTGATTCATATCCAGTCATTACGCCACGACGTGAATTTCAGCCTGGCGCAGGCGGCGCTGGCCGCCTTTGGCAGCGCCATCCATGTGGAAGAGGAAATTCACGGCTTCCGCGGGGTTGAGGACCGCGATCTGAGCGGTTTTGTCGACGGGACGGAAAACCCGCAGGGCGACGATCGCCGCGGCGTGGCGATCATTCCCGACGACCAGCCGGATGCCGGGGGCAGCTATGTCTTTACCCAGCGCTGGGAGCACAATCTCAAGCAGTGGCAGCGCTTTAGCGTTGAACAGCAAGAGCAGATGATTGGCCGCACCAAGCAGGACAACGAAGAGCTTTCTTCCGAACAGCGTCCGGTTACCTCGCACGTCAGCCGCGTCGATTTAAAAGAAGACGGCAAGGGGTTGAAGATTCTGCGCCAAAGCCTGCCCTACGGCACGGCCAGCGGCAAGCACGGGCTGTATTTCATCGCCTATTGCGCCAGCCTGCACAATATCGAGCAGCAGCTGCTGAGCATGTTTGGCGAACGGGACGGCAAGCGCGACGATATGCTGCGTTTCACCCGCGCGGTGAGCGGCAGCTACTTTTTCGCCCCGTCGCTGGAGCGCCTGCTGGCGCTGTAATCCCGGCCTGGCCTTTTGCAGTGGCTGCGCGCCGATTGAGACTATCCGATGACTGAGTAAGCGGACATCGGGTAGTTTGTTCTTGCCCGCCACCCTTCGGGCCGTCGCAAGCGACGTTAAAAATTGCTTCCGGCAATTTTTTATGGCGGGCTATCCCTGCCCGCCACCCTTCGGGCCGCCGCAAGCGGCGTTAAAAATTGCTTCCGGCAATTTTTTATGCGTTTTGGTGCTTAAAAATCCCGAAATATTCTATATAAATTACCTGGCCCGACCCCAACCTGCACATACACTGGTCTCTTAAAAAAACGATTCCGACAATAACTCTGGCAGGAAAAAATGATGAATAAAAAACCGATAACAAACTGGTTGGTAAAGGGTTCTCTGGCGCTGTCATTACTGTTGGGCGGGCAGGGATATGTCTCCGCCACCGAGATTTTAAACAGTTCCTACGATGTTTCCCGGGAGCTGTTCGCCGCGTTAAATCCGGGGTTTGAAAAGCAGTGGCTGGCGCAGCACCCGAACGATCCGCTGACCATCAAGCAATCCCATGCCGGTTCCTCCAAACAGGCGCTGGCTATTCTGCAAGGACTGAAAGCGGATGTGGTCACTTACAATCAGGTGACGGACGTGCAGATCCTGCACGATCGCGGGCAGTTAATCCCCGCCGACTGGCAGAGCCGCTTACCGAATAACAGCTCTCCGTTCTACTCGACCATGGCTTTTCTGGTGCGTAAAGGCAATCCGAAAGGGATCCATGACTGGAACGATCTGGTGCGCGACGACGTTAAGCTTATTTTCCCCAACCCCAAAACGTCCGGCAACGCCCGTTACACCTATCTGGCGGCCTGGGGCGCCACCAGTCGGGCCAACGGCGGGGATGAGGCGAAAACCCGCGACTGGATAAAACGTTTTCTGGCCAACGTGGCGGTGTTTGATACCGGCGGCCGCGGCGCGACCACCACTTTTGTCGAGCGTCAGCTTGGCGATGTGCTGATCAGCTTTGAGTCGGAGGTGAATAATATTCGCCAGCAGTACGGCGTGGAGAACTATGAGGTCATCGTGCCGAAGGTGAATGTGCGGGCCGAATTCCCGGTCGCCTGGATCGACAAGAACGTTGCCGGCAACGGCACCGAACGGGCGGCCAGGGAATATTTGAATTATCTCTACAGCCCGGAAGCGCAGCAGGTCATCGCCGATTTTTACTACCGCGTGAACAACCCGGCGCTGATGCAAACGCTGCAATCCCGCTTTCCCGCTACCGAATTGTTCCAGGTGGAAGATCAGTTCGGCCCCTGGCCGCAGGTGATGAAAACTCATTTTGAAACCGGCGGCGAGCTGGATAAATTGCTGGCGGCCGGTCGCCAATAATGCTTTCCGTCGCAAGTAAGCGGGTGCTGCCGGGATTCGCGCTGAGTCTGGGCAGCAGTTTGCTGTTTATCTGTTTGATTCTGTTATTACCGCTGAGCGCGCTGGCGATGCAGCTGGCGGATATGAGCTGGGCGCAGTATTGGGCGGTGATCTCCTATCCGCAGGTCGTCGCCGCCTATAAAGTGACCTTATTGTCGGCGGGAGTCGCCACGCTATTCAATGCCGGGTTCGGCCTGCTGATGGCCTGGATCCTGACGCGTTATCGCTTTCCCGGTCGCGCGCTGCTGGACGGCCTGATGGATTTGCCCTTTGCGCTGCCCACCGCCGTGGCCGGGCTGACGCTGGCCGCGCTGTTTTCAACCACCGGCTGGTATGGAGCCTGGCTGGCGGAATACGGCATCAAGGTCTCCTATACCTGGCTGGGAATTACGGTGGCGATGGCGTTCACCAGCATTCCTTTTGTGGTGCGCACCGTGCAGCCGGTGCTGGAGGATCTCGGGCCGGAATATGAAGAGGCGGCGCAAACGCTGGGGGCGAGTCGCTGGCAGTGTTTTCGCTACGTGATTCTACCGGAGCTGACCCCGGCGCTGTTGACCGGCACCGCGCTGTCGCTGGCCCGCAGTCTGGGGGAGTTCGGCGCCGTCATTTTTATCGCCGGCAATATGGCCTGGCAGACGGAGGTGATCTCCCTGATGATCTTTATGCGTCTCCAGGAGTTTGATTTTCCGGCCGCCAGCGCGATTGCCTCCGTGGTGTTGGCCGCCTCTTTGCTGTTATTGTTCGCCATCAACGTAGTGCAAAGCCGTTTTGGCCAGCGAACCCGGAGCGTTTAATGGCCGATCTTTCCACCGTGACCCAGCAACCGAAGCGTCCCGCCCGCCCGCCGCGCAGCTGGGGGAAATGGGCGTTGATTACGCTGGGGGTGATATTATCGCTGATTATGCTGGTCATTCCGCTGGTATCGATTTTCGCCGCTGCGTTCTCGCAGGGGTTCGGCGGCGTGTGGCGTAACCTGAGCGATCCCGACATGCTGCATGCGATAGGCCTCACGCTGCTGGTGGTGGCGATCGCCGTGCCGGTCAATCTGGTATTCGGCACGCTGCTGGCCTGGCTGGTGACGCGCTTTCAGTTTCCGGGGCGGCAGCTGTTGCTGACGCTGATCGACATCCCCTTCGCCGTGTCGCCGGTGGTGGCCGGCCTGCTGTATCTGTTATTTTACAGCACCAACGGGGCGGTCGGCGGCTGGCTGGATGCGCATGGGGTGCAGCTGATGTTCGCCTGGCCGGGCATCGTGCTGGTCACCATCTTTGTTACCTGCCCGTTTATGGTCAGGGAACTGGTGCCGGTGATGATGAATCAGGGCAGCCAGGAGGAGGAAGCCGCCGTGCTGCTCGGCGCGTCGGGCTGGCAAATGTTCTGCAAGGTGACGCTGCCGAATATCCGCTGGGCGCTGCTGTACGGCGTGGTATTGACCAATGCGCGGGCGATCGGCGAATTTGGCGCGGTGTCGGTGGTTTCGGGGGCGATCCGCGGCGAAACCTACACCTTGCCGTTGCAGGTGGAACTGCTGCATCAGGACTATAACACCGTCGGCGCCTTTACCGCCGCGGCGTTACTCACGGTGATGGCGATACTGACGCTGTTCGTCAAAAGCGCGTTACAGTGGCGCGTCGCCCGGCAGCTGGCGCGCGGACGGGAAAATCGCCCGCCCGATCAACATTAACGTTTACCGCCGATGATGGGGTTTTTTTAGGGTTTAACTCGTGACGACGCTTGAACATTGTATTGGTAATACGCCGCTGGTGAAATTGCAGCGTTTGACGCAGGGAACGGACAGCGAGGTGTGGCTGAAACTGGAAGGGAACAATCCGGCCGGGTCGGTAAAAGATCGCGCGGCGCTGTCGATGATCCATCAGGCGGAGCTGCGCGGGGAGATTACCCCGGGCGACACGCTGATTGAGGCGACCAGCGGCAACACCGGGATTGCGCTGGCGATGATCGCCGCGGCCAAGGGCTACCGGCTGAAGCTGCTGATGCCGGATAACATGAGCCGCGAACGCCAGGCGGCGATGCGCGCCTACGGCGCGGAGCTGGTGTTGGTCAGCCGGGAGGAGGGCATGGAGGGCGCGCGCGATGTGGCGCGAGCAATGGCGCTGGCCGGCGAGGGTAAAAACCTCGATCAGTTTAATAATCCGGATAACTCGCTCGCCCATTTTTTGACCACCGGGCCGGAAATCTGGCGGCAGACGGCGGGCAGGTTAACGCATTTTGTCTCCAGCATGGGCACCACCGGCACCATTTCCGGCGTCAGCCGTTACCTGAAAGCGCAGCGCGGCGAGATTGTCACGGTGGGGATGCAGCCCGCCGAAGGCAGCCATATTCCCGGCATCCGCCGCTGGGCGGCGGACTATATGCCGGGCATTTTCCGCGCCGACCTGGTGGACCGCACGCTGGATGTGTCTCAAGCGGAGGCGGAAGAAACGCTGCGCCGGCTGGCGCGCCAGGAAGGTATTTTCTGCGGCGTCAGCTCCGGCGGCGCGGTAGCGGGCGCGCTGCGTCTTGCGGCGGAAAATCCCGGCAGCCTGATCGTGGCGATCGCCTGCGACCGCGGCGATCGCTATTTATCCACCGGGGTGTTTGATTAGGCCGGGCGCCGCCGCTACTCCCGCTCCAGCGCGTGGATCGGTTCCATTTGCGCCGCGCGCCGCGCCGGGAAGAAGCCGAAGATGATGCCGATCAGGCTGGCGCACAGGAAGGCGGCGATAATCGACCCGCTGGAGTAAACCATGGTGAAGTTGGTGCTGAATTCGGCGAAGACCACCCCCACCGCCAGCGACAGCATCACCCCCAGCGTTCCGCCGAACAGGCAGACCAGCACCGCTTCAATCAAAAACTGTTGCATGATGTCGCTGGTTCTGGCGCCGACCGCCATGCGTACGCCGATTTCCCGCGTTCGCTCGGTGACGGAAACCAGCATGATATTCATCACGCCGATGCCGCCGACCAGCAGCGAGATCAGGGCGATCATGGAGACCAGCAACGTCATGGTGGAGGTGGTTTTCTCAATGGTCTGGCGAATGCTGTCGGTGTTCATGACGAAAAAGTCTTTGGTGCCGTGGCGCTGCGTCAGGACTTGGGTAATGCCCTGTTCGGCGACGCTCAGATCGACGTCGTCGTTTACCCGCACGGTGATGCTTTTCAGATATGACTGGCCGATCATGCGCTTCATCGCCGTGGTGTAGGGTACCCAGACGTTCAGGTTTTCATCGCTGCCGAATCCTGACTGGCTTTTAGTGACGACGCCGATAATCCGGCTCGGCATCGAGTCGAGTAAAATCACCTGACCGATGGGATCCTCGCCGTTGGCGAAGAGTTTATCGCGGGTGTTTTTATCAATGACGGCGTCCTGCACCAGGTTGGTCACGCTGCTGGCCGGGAAGGTAATGCCCTGGTCAATCTGGTAGCCGCGCACGGTAAAGAACTGTTCGCCGACCCCGGTGACGTTCGCCGAAACGGCGATATTGCGGTAGCGCAGCGTGATGCTGGTGGACACCGAAGGGGTGACGCTATGCACATAAGGCTGCTGGGCCAGCGGCGAAATATCGGTGGCGCGCAGCGTCTGAATCGCGCTGGAGCGCATGTCCCCGAAGTCTTTGCCGGGGAAAATCTCCAGCGTACTGGTGCCCATGGCGCTGATATTCGCCAGCACCTGCTGCTGCGAGCCTTTTCCCAGGGCCACCACCGACACCACCGACGCGATGCCGATAATGATCCCCAGCATGGTCAGAAAGGTTCTCATGCGCTGCGCATTCATCGCCAGCAGGGCCATTTTAAACGCATCGATAAAGCGGTCCCTGGCCTGATTGAGCGCTGAGATTGCCGCCGGCGGCGAGACGGGCAAAGGCGGGGGCGGCGCCGGTGACGCTTTCACCTGGCGATCGGCGATGATCTCGCCGTCGCGGATCTCGATAATGCGCTGGGCAAATTCCGCGATCTGCATATCATGGGTCACAATCACCACCGTGTGCCCCTGGGCGTGCAGATCGTTCAGGATGCCGAGCACGTCGTTGCCGCTGTGGGTATCCAGCGCGCCGGTGGGCTCGTCGGCCAGAATGACGCTGCCGCCGTTCATCAGCGCCCGGGCGATGCTGACCCGCTGCTGCTGCCCGCCGGAAAGCTGGCTGGGGCGATAGTTCAGCCGTTCCCCCAGCCCCAGCCGGCCCAGCAGCTCCGCCGCCCGTTGCCGCCGCGCCTGACGCGCTTTCCCCGCATAGATGGCGGGAACCTCCACGTTGCCCAGCGCGGAGAGATCGCCCAGCAGATGGTAGCGCTGGAAGATAAAACCGAAATTTTCGCGGCGCAGCTGCGCCAGCCGGTCGCTGCTTAGCGTACGCACCGACTGGCCGGCGACCTGATAGTCCCCGTCCGACGGTTTGTCCAGACACCCCAGGATGTTCATCAGCGTCGATTTGCCCGAACCTGACGCGCCCACAATGGCGACCATTTCCCCGCTGTCGATGGTCAAATTGATATCTTTCAGCACCGTAACGGTTTGTTCGCCGTTAATAAAACGGCGGGTGACGTTATGCAGCGCGAGTAAGGGTTGCGACATGATTACAGCCCCATCGGCGGGCCGGGCTGGCGCGTGGTTGTGGTATTGCCCGACTGCTGGCTGACGATAACGTGCTCGCCTACGCTGACGCCGGCGCGCAGCTGGGTATATACGTTATCGTTAAGACCGACGGTAACCACTCTGGATTCGATTTTCCCCTGGCCGTTGACCACCTGGACATGGTGGGTGCCGTCATGGAGGGTTAAGGCGGTGGCGGGAACCACTATCGCGTTTTTAACGGATGACAGCAGGATGTAGACCTGCGCGGTCATGGAGATGCGCAATACCCCGTCGGCGTTATTGACGTCGAACAGGCCGTTGTAATAGATGGCGCTGCTGGACGAGGTACTGCTGGTGCTGCTGGAAGATGACGAGGATGTGGTGTCGTCGTCAATCGAGTCCGGGGCGGGTTCAATATCGCGCAGCGTCGCCTGATAGCGCCGTTCCGGCTCGCCGAGGATGCTGAACCATACCGGCATGCCGGTCTTGATTTTAACGATGTCCGCTTCGGATATCTGCGCCTTGATGGTCATGGTATTCAGATTGGCGACTTTGGCGATGGTGGGGGTGCTTTGCACCGCATTGACCGTTTGCCCCGCCTCCACCGGCAGCGAGACGATGGTGCCGTCCATGGGGGAAAGAATTTTGGTATAGCCCAGATTGACCTGGGCGGTGTTCACGGCAATCTGCGCCTGAACGATTTGCGCGTCCAGGGCGTCAATATCGGCTTTTGTCGCATCCAGCGTCGCTTTGGCGCTGTCGTAATCCGCCTGGGCGCCGACGCCGCGTTTCATCAGCATCTGCTGCCGCTGCCAACCGAGTTCGTCATTGCGCAGCGTGGCGAGCTTGGCCGCCCGTTGCGCCTGCACGTTTTTCAAGGCGGCTTCGCTGTTTTTCAACGCGTTCTGCTGGGTCAGATCGTCAATTTCCGCCAGCAGCTGCCCTTGGGTGACGTTATCTCCCAGCGCCACGTGCAGCGCTTTTATCTGCCCCGACACCTGCGCGCCGACGCTAACCTGCTTTTGCGCCTCAATGGTGCCGTCCGCCAGAACCGTTTCCTCTATATCGCGCGCTTCGGCGACCGCGGTGATATAGTTTACGCTTGGATCGGATGGTGATGAAAACAGATAAACAAGCACGGCGGCAAGCACAACGCCAACCGTCACGATAATGTTACGGGTTGTCATGAATCGTAATGGCATCAGGAGAATACGTCCTTAAATCGTACATCGGATAAGGATAAAACAAGAAAGTGTAATTTACCCCGAGTGTGGCAGGGAATAGGTAATCTTTCGTCAAAGAAAGGGTAAGGATTGCGTAAATCCGGCTGCTAAAATCGGTGTCAGGCCTGAGAATGCACCCTATATCCGTAAGTGGAGACAGAGTATGAAAATTTTACTGGTCGATGACGACGTGGAACTGGGCAATATGCTTTGCGAATATCTTAACGCCGAAGGGTTTGCGACGTCCAGGGTATTGACCGGCAAAGAGGGGATCGATGGCGCGATGTCGGGGGAATACACCGCGCTTATCCTGGATATCATGCTGCCGGACATGAGCGGTATTGACGTCTTGCGGCAGATAAGAAAAAACCAGCAACTGCCGGTGATTATGCTGACCGCCAAGGGCGACAATATCGACCGCGTTATCGGGCTGGAAATGGGCGCCGATGATTACATGCCGAAACCCTGTTACCCGCGTGAACTGGTGGCCCGGCTTAGGGCGGTGCTGCGCCGTTATGACGACCAGCCGAGTAAAAAGCTGGATGAGAGCATCGCCTCATGCGGCGATCTGGTGCTTAATCCGGCGACCCGCAGCAGCGAGTGGCGGGGGCAGCCTTTTGATCTCACCGCATCGGAGTTTAATTTACTGGAGTTGCTGCTCCGTTCCCCGGAACGGGTGGTATCAAAAGATGAGCTATCGGAAAAGTGTCTCGGACGCCGCCGCGAGGCCTACGACCGCAGCGTGGACGTACATATCAGCAATATCCGCCAGAAGCTTGGCGCGCTGGACGGCAACGAACTGACCATTGAAACTGTGCGCAGCGTGGGATATCGGATTCGTTGATGATGATACGCGGGCGGCTGTTCTGGAAGATATTACTGGGGTTCTGGCTGACGTTTATCGTTATGTCCCAGCTGCTATGGCTGGCGTTTTCTCTGTACGGCGAGCGGCATAAGCCGCTGGAAGAGGAGGTGGTCACGCGCATTGCAACCATGCAGACGACCACCGCCGTCGCGGCGCTGCGGCAGGGGGGATTGGCCGAGCTGAACCGCGTGATGGCGCAATGGCCGGAAAAAGAACGGCGCTATCTCGCGGTAACCACGCTATCGCCGTCATTGCCCGATGGGGAGAGTGCGCCGCCTAACGGCGAGCCGCCGGGCGCTCATCTGCTAAAGCCGGTGAGCGGGCCGCGGGGGGAGCGCTATCAGATCGGTTTTAACGTCCATCAGCTGCGTGACGAGTTCCGTCCCCGCCGGCCGCCGCTGATCCTCAATATTCCCTCCCCGTTGTTCTGGATCGCCGGTCTGGGCGGGCTGCTTTTCAGCTGGCTGTTGGCCTGGAATCTGGCGCGGCCGCTTAATCAACTGCGTGGCGGCTTCGAGCGCGTGGCGCAGGGCGATCTGGCGGTGCGACTGCTGCCGGCGATGCGCAAGCGGCATGATGAAATCAGCGAGGTGGCGCGCGACTTCGACTCGATGGTTGAGCGGCTGGAGGTATTGGTCAGCACCAGAGAACAGCTGCTGCACGATGTTTCCCACGAGTTGCGTTCTCCTCTGGCCCGCCTGCAGCTGGCCATCGGGTTGGTGCGCCAGAACGCCGGCAATACGGAAAGCTCGCTGTTGCGCATAGAGCGCGAGGCGGCCCGTATGGACAAGATGATTGGCGAACTGCTGGCATTGTCGCGCACCCAAAATGCCGATGTTGATGAAGAGTATTTTGATTTGCTGGGGCTGGTAACGGCGGTGGTCAACGATGCGCGCTATGAGGCGCAGGTTCCCGGCGTTGAAATCCTGCTGCAGGCGGATGACGGCGTCGATCACACCGTGAAAGGCAATGCCGAACTGATGCGCCGGGCGATCGACAATATTGTGCGTAATGCGCTGCGTTTTTCCATTCGGGCGCAGCAGGTTCGGGTTTCACTGAGCGGCGATGAGCATGAGTGGACTATCCGCGTGGCCGATCAGGGGCCGGGCGTAGAGAAAAGTAAGCTATCCAGCATTTTTGATCCCTTTATCCGCATTGAATCGCCGCTTTCCGGCAAAGGATACGGGCTGGGGCTGGCCATCGCCCGTAGGGTGGTGCAGGCGCACGGCGGGCATATTGAAGCGGAAAACGGGGCGCAGGGCGGGCTGGTTATCTGCCTGCGTATTCCGCGCTGGAAATAACACCATAAAAAAACGCCGGGAGCGTTTTTCAACGTCGCTTGCGACGGCCTGAAAGGTGGCGGGCATGGATAGCCCGCCATAAAAAAACGCCGGGAGCGTTTTTCAACGCCGCTTGCGACGGCCTGAAAGGTGGCGGGCATGGATAGCCCGCCATAAAAAAACGCCGGGAGCGTTTTTCAACGCCGCTTGCGGCGGCCTGAAAGGTGGCGGGCATGGATAGCCCGCCATAAAAAAACGCCGGGAGCGTTTTTCAACGCCGCTTGCGGCGGCCTGAAAGGTGGCGGGCATGGATAGCCCGCCATAAAAAACGGCGCCCTTGTGAGGCGCCGTTTTCAAACCATCGCAGACGGATATGGTTTATTTCTTAATACGGATAACCGGCGTTTCACCCACAACCACGGTGCCGCTCAGCTTAACCAATTCTTTGATTTCATCCATATTGGAGATAACCACAGGGGTCAGCGTGGACTTGGCTTTCTCTTCCAGCAGAGGCAGATCGAACTCGATAATCAGATCGCCTTTCTTGACGCGCTGGCCTTCTTCAGCGATGCGTTTGAAACCTTCACCTTTCAGCTCGACGGTATCGATACCAAAGTGAACGAATAACTCGATACCGCTATCGGATTCGATAGAAAAAGCATGGTTGGTTTCAAAGATTTTACCGATGGTGCCATCTACCGGAGCGACGATTTTGTTGCCGGTAGGTTTAATGGCAATACCGTCGCCGACGATTTTTTCAGCAAATACGACGTCCGGCACATCTTCAATATTGACGATTTCGCCGGACAACGGGGCAATGATTTCGATGCTGCCGGTGTCTTTTTTGTCATCAGAAACCAGAGATTTCAATTTATCGAACAAACCCATGATCTTCTCCTAAGCATTAATATTGGGCCAGCATGTGGATCAGCAGAGCGTTTTTTCTTTAATGAATCGGCTCACCAGGTTACTCAACTCTTGTGCTGTCGGTTGGGATAACGCCTGTTCCGCCAGCGCCTTCGCATCCCCGTAATTAGCGTTACGGATAATTTTCTTGATGCTCGGGATAGAGATTGCACTCATGCTGAATTCGTCCAGACCCATTCCCAATAACAGTAGTGTAGCACGTTCGTCACCAGCGAGCTCACCGCACATTCCCGTCCATTTACCTTCGGCATGGGATGCGTCAATCACCTGTTTAATCAGGGTCAATACTGCTGGAGACATCGGGTTGTAGAGATGAGAGATCAGCTCATTACCGCGATCAACTGCCAGAGTATACTGGGTTAAGTCGTTTGTCCCAATACTAAAGAAGTCAACTTCTTTCGCCAGATGATGAGCAATGGCCGCCGCCGCCGGCGTTTCAACCATTACGCCCACTTCAATGGACTCATCAAAGGCTTTGCCTTCTTCCCGCAGCTGCGCTTTCAGTAGATCCAGTTCCGTTTTCAGTTCACGTACTTCTTCAACGGAGATGATCATGGGGAACATGATGCGAAGTTTGCCGAAACTGGAAGCCCGCAGGATGGCGCGCAGCTGGGCATGAAGGATCTCTTTGCGATCCAGACAGATACGGATCGCCCGCCAGCCCAGGAAAGGATTCTCTTCCTTTGGCAGATTCATATAAGGCAGATCTTTATCGCCGCCGATATCCATCGTACGGACGATCACCGCCTGGGCGCCAACGGCTTCGGCAACGGCTTTATAGGCCTGGAACTGCTCTTCCTCGGTCGGCAGGGAATCACGATCCATAAACAGGAATTCAGTACGGTACAGACCAACGCCTTCGGCGCCGTTACGTTCGGCGCCGCCGACATCGCGCACGGTTCCGATATTGGCGCAAACTTCCACCTGATGGCCGTCCAGCGTGATGGCGGGCAGATCCTTCAGTTTGGCGAGTTCGTGCTTTTCAGAGAGGTATTGCTGCTGAACGGCTTTTAATTCATCGATAACTTCAGCGGAGGGGTTCTGGTAAATTTTGTTATTCACCGCGTCCAGAATCAGATAATCGCCGTTTTTAACCTGTTTGGTGACGTCCGTGGTGCCGACAATCGCCGGTAATTCCAGCGAGCGGGCCATGATGGAGGTATGGGACGTACGGCCGCCGATATCGGTAATAAAGCCCAGCACCTTGTCCAGATTGAGCTGCGCGGTTTCGGAGGGGGTCAGGTCGGTGGCGACCAGAATGACTTCTTCTTCGATATCGCCCAGATCGACGATGTTCATATCAAGAATGTTTTTCAGCAGGCGTTTGCCGATATCGCGCATGTCCGCGGCGCGTTCTTTCAGATATTCATCGTCAAGTTCTTCCAACGCCTTCGCCTGATTTTCAATCACTGAAAAGGCGGCGGCATCGGCGGAAGCGTGTTCTTCTTTAATCAGGGCTATGATTTCCTGCTCGAACTCTTCATCTTCCAGCAACATGATGTGGCCTTCGAAGATGGCTTCTTTCTCTGCGCCCAGCGTTTTACCCGCTTTGTTCTTGATGGCTTCCAGCTGTTTTGCGGCCTTGGCCCGACCAGTCAGAAAACGTTCAACTTCGTGCTCTACTTGATCCGCAGAGATTTTTTTCCGGTTGATGACTATTTCATCATCTTTCAGTAACAGTGCCTTACCAAAAGCGATACCCGGTGATACTAATATGCCTGAAATCATAACCCTACCTTACTCGATTCTGATGTTCACTAAAAAAGCCAGCCTGTTACTCAAGCTCTGCCATCAGTTTAACCAGATGTTCCACAGCTTTTTGTTCGTCTTCACCTTCTGCAGCGATAGTAACCACGGTGCCCTGAGTCAAACCGAGAGTCTGTAGCTTAAACAGGCTCTTGGCGCTGGCGCTTTTACCGTTGGACGTTACGGTGATTTCAGAAGCAAAACCTTTGGCTTCCTTGACAAACTGAGCAGCAGGACGAGTGTGCAGGCCATTCGGTGCTGTAATAGTCACTTCTTGCTGGAACATTCTGTTTTCCCCAACTTATGGATTAAATTGATGTTGTGGAACTAAAGCTTAGCGTATCCACTGAACTTTAGCCTGTGTGGTTAGCACCTGATTATGTTACAGGGGCAGGCCGGGATGCGGCAAGGAAACGGCGAAAAGTATTTCCTGAATAAAATACCACCAAATATCGCCTGATTCTCAAATCATTGCTTGAACTCAACAAGCAAAACGATGATACAGCCATTTTGGCATCGGTTAAATCGATTCAGCGTTGAGCGACGTTTTGGCGGGTATTAATTTCACGCATCAAAATAATTGTCCGGTTAAATACCGGACCTGGCGCAGAAAAGCAATCCATCTATGCTGTAAAATTTGAACCAGGCCACAAAAAAGCACTAAAAAAAGCACCTAAGCAGGTGCTTTTTTAACATTTGATTTACTTGCCGTGGTGCAGAGAAAAGAGAATTTACTGCTGCAGTTCCTGCTCGGTAAACAGGTCCGCAAAAAGCGCCGTACTCAGGTAGCGTTCACCGGAAGATGGCAGGACAACGACGATGGTTTTATCCTCGAATTCTTTTTCTTTAAGCAGATTCAACGCGGCTGCAACTGCGGCGCCCGAAGAGATCCCGGCGAGGATGCCTTCCTCTTCCATTAAACGGCGCGCGGTGCTGATAGCGTCTTCGTTGCTGATTTTTTCTACCCGATCGACCAGCTTGAGATCGAGGTTATCCGGAATAAAGCCGGCGCCGATGCCCTGAATCTTGTGTGGGCCCGGTTTTATCTCTTCACCCGCCAGCGCCTGGCTGATAACCGGCGAATCAGACGGTTCTACCGCCACGCTGATGATAGCCTTGCCTTTGGTGTTTTTAATGTAACGGCTAACGCCGGTCAGCGTACCGCCGGTACCTACGCCGGCAATAAAGACGTCGACTTTGCCGTCGGTATCTTCCCAGATTTCCGGCCCGGTGGTTTTTTCGTGAATTTCCGGGTTGGCCGGGTTACTGAACTGCTGTAACAGCAGAAAGCGCTGCGGATCGCTGGCGACAATTTCTTCCGCCTTGGCGATAGCGCCCTTCATGCCTTTCGCGCCTTCGGTCAGCACCAGTTTGGCGCCCAGCGCTTTCAGCAGCTTGCGGCGTTCGATACTCATGGTTTCCGGCATGGTCAGCGTCAGCTTGTAACCGCGGGCGGCGGCCACATAGGCTAACGCGATGCCGGTATTGCCGCTGGTCGGCTCCACCAGTTCGACGCCTTCTTTCAGCACGCCGCGTTTTTCCGCATCCCAAATCAGGTTGGAACCGATACGGCACTTAACGCTAAAACTGGGATTGCGCGACTCAACCTTGACCAGAATGCGTCCGTTGCCGATACGGTTCAGACGAACCAACGGCGTATGGCCGATTGTAAAAGAATTGTCTTCGTAGATCTTGCTCATAGCCTGTCCTTATAACTGTATGAAATTTTTGCTAACATTTGCGAACATTAGAGAGAATACCCGTTCATACTTTTCAGTGAAGTAAAGAATTGCTATATCGTTATGTTCTTAGGAAATATCTTTTCATTACAATAGAAAGCATCGGTTCATGTGCGTCAGATCTCACAACTGTTTTCGCTGCGTGGCGGAAAGATGGCGATAACGATCAACCCACAGCGTGGTGGCGCCGCAAACCGCGACCGGCATAATCACCAGATTCAGGAAAGGGATCAGCGTAAACAGACCGATCAGCGCGCCAAACTGCATATTGGCGACTTTATGCTGCCGCAACGCCTGGCGCATGGCGGAAAAGTCGACCTTATGATTATCGAAAGGATAGTCGCAGTACTGAATGGCCAGCATCCAGGCGCTGAACAGAAACCATAGCACGGGCGCGACGGTTTGACCGATGCCCGGTATAAAGTAGAGCAAAAACAGAAACAGGGCGCGCGGCAGGTAATAAGCCAGTTTCTGCACCTCGCGCTTCATGATGCGGGGAACGTCCTTGGCAATACTCAGGATGCCGGCGTCGGGCAGCGGCTGGCCGGTCAGGCGCGCTTCCAACTGTTCCGCCAGCAGGCCGTTAAAGGGGGCGGCGATAAAATTGGTAATCGTGCTGAACAGATAGCCGAACACCAACACCACGGAGAGTACCGCGATCGGCCAGATAAGGTAGCTAAGCCACTGCAGCCACGTCGGAACGTAGTTCATAATCTGCGGGATCCAATCGCCGAGGCGGGTAAAGAGCCACCAGAAAGCCCCTCCCATCAGTAAAATATTCACCAGCAGCGGCAGAATGACAAAACGCCGGATGCCCGGCAGCGAAATCTGCCGCCATCCCGCAAGAAAATAATGTACGCCGCCGTGTGGTTTGGCTACCGGTCTGGAATGAAGCATGGGTCGTGTTCTCAGTCATTTATTCGTGATTGCATCATATCGGGATGATTTTAGACTGACCAGCCTGCATTTGGATGAAAAAACAGCAAAAAAATGCGTTGTATCTATCTTTCTTGTCATAATGTACCGTGCAGACTTGCACTTGTGTACGCAGGCAAATAGAGTTAGTGATATAAAGTAGTTGCCGCGGTGGCAATGTATTGAAACAATTGGGATAGCAATGATGCAGGACTTGCGTCTGATATTAATCGTCGTTGGTGCGATCGCTATAATAGCGCTGTTACTGCACGGCTTGTGGACTAGCCGTAAAGAGCGTTCGTCCCTTTTTCGCGATCGCCCGGTTAAACGTTTGAAAAACGAGCGAGATGAAACGCCGCTTGACGATCTCGACGAAGGAGTCGGCGAAGTTCGGGTAAAAAGCTCGCGTTCGCAGAATGAGCCTTCCCTCGGCAGCTATAAGGAAGAGGCGCGTCCCGAAGCCAAATCGCCGTTTGGCAAGACGCCGGTTCACCCCGGCTCCGCTTACGATCCGCTGCTGGACGAAACCACGCCGGTTGACTCCCCGCGTACCGAGCCTAGCGGCGACGATCGTCCCAAGGTTGTTGAACCGAAACTGGATTTGCCGCCGCGGGAGACCTCCGCATTCTCCGACGATTTCCCGCCCGCGGATAATTATAAAGAAACGGCATCAACCGCCGACCACGCTCAGCCGTTTTCCCCTGAGCCGGTTCAAAGCGAACAGCCGAAAGAGGCCGTTCTGGTGCTGCACGTCGCCGCGCATCAGGGCGGGGTTATCGGCGGCGAACTGCTGCTGCAAAGCGTTCTGCAGTCAGGGTTCCAGTTCGGCGAGATGAATATTTTCCACCGTCACGTCAACCCGGCCGGAGCAGGGCCGGTATTGTTCAGCTTGGCCAATATGGTGAAACCCGGTTCATTTAACCCGGACGAGATGTCCGAGTTTTCCACTCCCGGCGTTTCCATGTTTATGATGGTGCCTTCTTACGGCGATGCCGGGCAGAATTTTAAGCTGATGCTACAGTCGGCGCAGCGTATCGCCGACGATGTCGGCGGTGTGGTTCTGGACGATGAGCGCAGAATGATGACGCCCCAGAAAGTCGAATCTTACAAAGCGCGTATCCGGGACGTATTGAAAGCCAATACCTGATGGCGCGACTGGCTGATAGTGATAAAAACCTCCGTTCGTGGAGGTTTTTTTATTGATTTTCACGCACTGCAGGTTGAAAGATGAGCGAAGCAAAAGGATTAAAACAGGATCTGGGACTGATACAGGGCATCGGCCTGCTTGCCACTTCGTTGCTGGGTACCGGCGTTTTTGCGGTGCCGGCGCTGGTGGCGCAGATCGCTCAGCAGGATAGTTTGTGGGCCTGGCCGCTGTTAATGCTTTTTGTGTTCCCTATCGCCGTCGGGTTTGCGGCGCTGGGGCAACGCTTCCCCAACGCCGGCGGCGTCGCCCATTTCGTCAACCTGGCCTTCGGCCCTCGTCTGGCTCGGGTTTCCGGCTGGCTGTTTCTTTCGGTGATCCCGCTGGGACTGCCCGCGGCGCTGCAGATCGCCGCCGGTTTCTGGCAGGCGGCGTTTGGCTGGAGCGCATCCGGGTTGCTGCTGGTGCAATTGCTGACGCTGGCGGGCATTTGGCTGCTCGGGCTGCGTAGCGCGGGTTCCAGCGCCAATATCCAGGTCATCATCGCCATGCTGGTGGTCGGCCTGGTGGTGGCCATCTGGTGGCGGGGGGATATTACGCCAAGCCATATCCCCTGGCCGTCGGCCGGCGAACTCTCCTGGAGCAATACCTTTAGCGCGCTGGCGGTGATGTTCTGGTGTTTTGTCGGTCTGGAAGCCTTCGCCCATCTGGCGACGGAGTTCCGGGTGCCTGAACGCGATTTCCCCCGGGCATTGCTGATCGGCATGCTGCTGGCGGGAGCGGTTTACTGGGGATGCACCGTCGCCGTTTTGCACTTTCATGTCTATGGCGACGGCTGGGCGGCCACGGCCTCATTGCCGCGGATTGTGGTGCGGCTGTTCGGCGAGCACGCGCTGTGGATCGCCTGCATTGTCGGGTATCTGGCCTGCTTTGCCGGCGTGAATATCTATACGCAGGGTTTTGCCCGGCTGGTGTGGTCGCAGGCGCCGAAGGGTAGTCCACTGGCGAAACTCTCCGTCGGGCGGGCGCCGGCCAATGCGCTGTCGGCCGTGGTTATATGCTGTTTAATCAGTTGCCTGCTTATTTACTGGCTGGCGTTGCCGTTGGACCTGCTGATTGTGTATGCGAACGGGATTTTTGTGTTGATCTATCTGCTGTGCATGCTGGCAGGGTGGCGTTTGCTGCAAGGGCGGGCCAGGGTGATGGCGATGATCGGCAGCCTGCTGTGCTGCGCGCTGCTGTTGATGATCGGTTGGAAATCCCTGTATGCGCTTACCATGCTGGCGCTGCTGTGGATTTTTTTGCCGCAGCGACAAGCCAAACTTATCGCTGATTGATGCAACGCCTCCGGATCAAGGCGAGAGGCGTTGATTATCGGATGGCTTAGGCGTTTTCGTCATCTGGCGCGGCGGCGGGTTTTTCCGCGGCGGTGAATTGCGCTTCCAGCTCGGTCAGGCGTTGCTCCAGCCGGGCGATTTTCTCACGCGTGCGCAGCAGCACCTGGGTCTGGACGTCGAACTCTTCACGATTTACCAAATCAAGCCGACTGAATTGCGCCTGCAATACCTGACGGATTTTCTTCTCTACGTCATCGCCCAATTCCCGGATACCTTTCGGCATGGACTCATGCACCTGACGGGCGATCTGCTCAATCTTTTTCGGGTCAATCATGGCGCTTTCCTGATTCTGTTATAGATAGGAGTAAGTGTAATGCGAGTTGGGGAAGGTATAAACCAAAACCGCCGTTACATTGCAATTATTCAGCGCTGCGATGTCACATTTCCTGTTGCCGATCAATTGCCCTGTCACTTTATTAGCGTTATAGTAAATCCGCTTATTCTCAGGGCGGGGTGTAATTCCCCACCGGCGGTAAACCAGGCGTATATTCCGTATACGTGCTGGAAGCCCGCGAGCGCTCATGGTTGGTTTGCCAGCAAAATAGTTGGTTTTTCCGTGAGGTCAGCAGATCCGGTGTAATCCCGGAGCCGACGGTTAGAGTCCGGATGGGAGAGAGTAACGGTACCTGTCGGGTGTGATGCCCGCTCGCGTTATTTTTGTTAGTCATTGCCCTGTAACCAGTGGTAATGATTACTCCTCAAGATCGCCCTGATTCTGGTAACCCATATTAACATTGAGGTTTTTTTACCATGAATCAGACATTACTTTCTGAATTTGGCAATCCGGTTGAACGTGTAGAACGCGCCCTTGACGCACTGCGTGAAGGACGTGGCGTATTGGTGTTGGATGATGAAGATCGCGAAAACGAAGGCGACATCATTTTTGCGGCGGAAAATATGACCGTGGAACAAATGGCGCTGACCATCCGCCACGGCAGCGGCATTGTTTGCCTGTGCCTGACGGAAGAGCGTCGTCAACAGCTGGAATTGCCGATGATGGTGACGCACAACTCCAGTCATTATCAGACGGCGTTCACCATTACCATCGAAGCGGCGAACGGCGTCACCACGGGGGTTTCCGCCGCCGATCGCCTCACCACCATCCGTACGGCAATCGCCGATGACGCCAAACCGAGCGATTTGAATCACCCGGGGCACGTTTTCCCGCTGCGCGCCCAGCCGGGCGGCGTATTAACCCGCGGCGGACATACCGAAGCGTCCGTGGATTTGGCCCGGCTGGCCGGCCTGAAGCCCGCCGGCGTACTGTGCGAACTGACCAACGATGACGGCTCCATGGCGCACGCGCCGGAAGTGATCGCCTTTGGCAGAAAACATAATATGCCGGTGCTGACTATTGAGGATCTGGTGGCTTATCGCCAGGCGGCGGAACGCAAGGCGAGCTGATCTTTAGACGGGCGTACCGCAAGGGCCGATATTATCGGCCTTTCAGACCATTGACAAAGCTCGTTATTAGGGAGAGCGTGGCGAGGGGCCGTAGCGGCGTAAGCCGCCGGAGCGCCCCTCGGTACGGTAGGCCCGGGTATCGCCGACTTACAGGAGAGGCCGATATTATCGGCCCTTTGTCCCTGATGGCGCCGCTATGTTTTTCTTGCCAGCAGCGTGGCAAAACGCAGTTTTATTCGATTGCCGTTCACGTCGGTTTTGTGTAGCTCGCCGATATCTTCGTTATATTTGATAATCTCCCAGTCCGCATAATAATTTTTCAGTTCACCTTCTTTAAAGGTGAAAGAAAACGGCAGCGGGCAGGGGTAGTCATCGGTCGACATGGCCGCAATAATCAGATTATATCCGCCGTCCGTGGTGCTTTCCTGCATATTGCGAATGATGTGCGGAATACGCTCGCGCTCCAGAAACATCAGCACCACGGTGGAGAGAATAAAATCGTAGCGATCCGCTATTGCCGCCAGATTGATATTGTAGATACCGGCCTGAATATTCTTCAGATATTCGCTTTTGACGATCTCATTTAACGAATAAATACTTTGCTCGTTTTTGTCATAGGCGGTGACGTCAAAGCCGCGCAGATTCAAATACAGGGCGTTACGTCCGCCGCCGCAGCCTAAATCCAGCGTTTTGCAGGGCTTGATAACCTGCACGGCGTGAATGACCTCGGAATGGGTGCGGGTGAGCGCGTATTTTTTATGGTAGAAATCTTCCGCGCTACATAAAAAACTCAGCTGACATTGCAGATCGTCGGAAAAGGAAACGATGCGGTGCCATGCCTGCGGTTCCACCAGCGGAGGTGGGTTTTGCGCCGAGAAATGAAAGGTTTCTTTGGTTTCACCGTTGTCGTGCAACAGCGCAAAGGTCATCTCTCCCTGCAGGATGGCGAGCCTGGCCCAGGTGCCCTCCTGGGTGTTGTGTTTTTCCTGAAAGGCCGCCGGCAGTGTATGGCTGTTCCATTGCGGCATTTTTTTATAACAAATGAGATCTTGCATGGTTACCTCGGTGGATAGGTTTATTGCCGTATTCTATAAAGCCGCGCACGGGCTGACCATAAAAATGTATTTCAAATGCATCTTTTATTGTCGACGAGATATGGAATCGTTTTCGCTGCGGCAAGCGCGGAGATGTTTCCAGTCAGGTCGCCAGGGGAAATCAAGATAAAAATACCCCGGCGTGATTTGCCGGGGTAATGGGCGTTTAACTACATTTTGCGCATTGGGAGGACTGGATTATCTGGTAGAAATCGTTGCCTTTATCATCAACCAGAATAAAGGCCGGGAAGTCTTCCACTTCAATCTTCCAGATGGCTTCCATACCCAGTTCCGGATATTCCACGCAGGTCAGGCTCTTGATGCTGTTCTGCGCCAGAATGGCCGCCGGGCCGCCGATACTGCCGAGATAGAAACCGCCGTGTTTGTGGCAGGCATCGGTCACCTGCTGGCTGCGGTTGCCTTTCGCCAGCATGATCATGCTGCCGCCGTTGGCTTGCAGCAGGTCCACGTAGGAGTCCATGCGTCCGGCCGTTGTCGGGCCTAATGAACCGGAAGCGTAACCGGCGGGGGTTTTCGCCGGACCGGCGTAGTAGATTGGGTGATCCTTAACGTACTGCGGCAGGCCTTCGCCGTTATCCAGACGCTCTTTCAGTTTGGCATGGGCAATGTCGCGGCCGACGATGATGGTGCCGGTGAGGGAAAGCCGAGTAGACACCGGATACTGCGACAGTTCTTTCAGGATTTCCGGCATCGGGCGGTTAAGGTCGATCTTGACCGCGTCGCCTTCGCCAGCCTGACGCAGCTCTTCAGGGATATATTTACCCGGATTGTGTTCGAGCTGCTCCAGCCAAACCCCTTTGCGGTTGATTTTCCCCTTGATATTGCGGTCGGCCGAGCAGGAGACGCCCATCCCGACCGGGCAGGACGCGCCGTGACGCGGCAGGCGGATAACGCGCACATCGTGGGCGAAATATTTACCGCCGAACTGCGCGCCCAGACCGAAATCGCGCGCGGCTTGCAGCAGTTCCTGCTCGAGGGCGATATCGCGGAATGCCTGACCGTGTTCATTACCTTCGGTCGGCAATTCATCATAATATTTGGTCGACGCCAGCTTCACGGTTTTCAGCGTGGTTTCGGCTGAGGTGCCGCCGACGACAAAGGCGATATGGTACGGCGGACAGGCGGCCGTACCCAGCGAGCGCATTTTATCCAGCAAAAAGGATTTCAATTTCTCAGGGTTCAGTAGCGCCTTGGTTTCCTGATACAGATAGGTTTTGTTGGCGGAACCGCCGCCTTTGCTGACGAACAGGAATTTATACTCTTCGCCCTCGGTGCTGTAGAGATCGATCTGCGCCGGCAGATTGGTGCCGGTATTGACCTCTTTGTACATATCCAGCGCGGCATTCTGCGAGTAGCGCAGGTTATCTTCGGTAAATGTGTTGTAAACGCCGTGGGACAGCGCGGCGGCATCATTGGCGCCGGTCCACACCCGCTGCCCTTTCTTGCCGACGATAATCGCCGTGCCGGTATCCTGACAGGTCGGCAGAATGCCTTTGGCGGCAATTTCAGAGTTGCGCAGAAATTGCAGCGCCACGTATTTATCGTTCTCGCTGGCATCCGGGTCGTGAAGAATGCTGGCGACCTGCTGCTGATGAGAAGGGCGAAGAAAGAAGGAGGCGTCATGGAAGGCTTGCTGGGCGAGAAGGGTCAGCGCTTCCGGTTCGATTTTCAGGATGTCCTGGCCTTCAAACTGCGTAACGGAAACGAAGTCGCTGCTAAGAAGGCGATATTCGGTGCCATCCTTACTTAGTGGAAAAGGATCTTGGTAATAAAAGGGTTTAGTCGACATTTTTTTCTCACTTGCGTTTGCATTATTAGTGGGTTTATATCCTGCATGATTTGCATAAGGCTTGACTGGCTGCATACGCATCGGGCACAAATGCAAAAGAAATAATCCCTATAATAGTATGGTTTTACGCCGGGTAGAACCACTTTGCTGCATCACATAATTGGCAAGAAAATTGGGAAAATACTTTTTATTTACAACCTCATGGGAAAAGTAAAATCATTGTAATGAAATAGCTTTAATTAGTGAAATTAGGTGGGTTAAGTAATTTATTTAAATTACTTAATTAATTTAATGGGGGTTTAAGCAAAATAACGCCTTAATGCGCGCGGTTAATTTTTTAAATCTATTGCCTGAGCGCAAAATAATATAAGCGAAACGCGGCGGAATCGCCATTGCAGCGTGGCGCTTTATTATTTCACGGGGGTGATTTTGCCGGTTAAATAGCGGCCCTGTCCTGCTGAGCCAGCAGGTTATCAATCATCCATAAGCCTGCCGGGCCGGGCGGATGGGGTTTAGACCAGGCGATATCCACTTCAATCAGATGCGGCCAGCCGGCGACGGGCAGCTCGACTAAAAGCCGGTGGCCGAACTGTGAAACCAGCCAGCGCGGCAGAATGCTCCAGCCGAAACCCTGTTCCGCCATTTCCAGCAGCATAAGATAGGAGGGCGCCGACCAGACGGCGCCCTCAGCCTGTAGCCTATCGCCGCGTTTATAGGTGTTGAGATAAAGCTGGCGTACGGTGGCAAGCTGGCTGCGGGTGACGTTTTTTTCGGCCGCCAGCGGGTGGGTGGCCGCAACGAATATCGCCATTTCTGTTTTTATCTGCGATCGGGAAACCGCGATGTCCGGCGGATAAGCGGGTTGCGCCCGCACCAGCCCGACGTGCGCGCGCTGGGATTGCAGCAAATCAATTACATCGTCATCTTCGGCAATCAGGCATTCAAACTCAATATCGGGAAAGCGCCGTGCGAAGCGTTGCAGCACCGGTTCGTAATGCATGGTTTTCCAGGTATCGGACAGTACAAAGGTCAGCCGGGGTTCAATATTGTCGGCCAGGCGGATCGCCAGTTCATCCAGCGCGTCGCTGGCGGCAAGGATTGCCTGCACGTAGGCCAGTATTTTTTTGCCCGCCGGCGTTAATGCGGGTTGATGCTTGGCGCGGTCGAACAGCGTCAGCCCCAAATCCGCTTCCAGATTGGCGATGGCGGTACTGACGGTGGACTGGCTTTTATGCAGATGCCGCGCCGCCGCCGAAAATGAACCGGTATTGACGGCGGCGATAAAGGCCAGCAAGGATTCTGGGGAATAGCGCATATCTCGCTCTATCGCTTTTATCGATGGATTCTAATTTTATTCTATCAGTTAATACGATGAAAATGGCCGGATTCAGCCACAAGAGAGGAATAAACGATTAAGAGAGGTCGTTACGAATGAAGATAAAAAATGAATGCGCCATGCAAAAGAAAACGCTGCGCGAACGCATTTTTCATGCGCTGGGATTTGAAATTATCGCCCTGCTGATTTGCGCGCCCGTCGGGGCCTGGGTGCTGAATAAGCCGCTATTTGATATTGGGGCGCTGGCGATTTTGTTATCCAGCGTGGCGATGATCTGGAACATGATTTATAACGCGGTATTTGACGGGCTTTGGCCCGCCGGCCGGGTTAAACGGCGCCTGCCGCTGCGGATGGCCCATGCGCTGGGATTTGAGGGCGGATTTATTTTTATCGGCCTGCCGCTGGCGGCGTGGATGCTGAATATTACGCTGTGGCAGGCGCTGATGGTGGAGATCGGTTTTTTCCTATTTTTCCTGCCTTATACCCTGGCATACAACTGGTGCTACGATATTCTGCGCGGGCGCATTATTCGCCGGCGCGCTATCCATGCCTGCCGCATGTCGGCGCATTCTCGCCTGCGCTGACGCTCGCGCGCCGGCGGATGTACGGCCGCAAGCCGCGGCGTCAGCGTTTCTGCCGCCACGTCGCTTTAAATTCCTGATACGCCGGCAGCGACGGAGCGCGCCATAAATACCACGAGGCGACGGTACGGTAGGGCCGGCAGGAATGGCTCAGTTCATGCAGCGCCCGCCGGGTCGGCGTTTCCCGCAGCCGGTAAACATAGCGCATCCCTTGCTTAATCCCCAGATCGTCCAGCGGCATAACGTCGGCGCGTTCAAGGGAGTAAATCAGAAACATTTCTACCGTCCAGCGGCCGATGCCTTTTAGCGCGCAAAGCCGTTCGATAAGGGTTTCGTCATCCATTGTCAGCGCCTGTTCCAGGGTAGGCACCGTTCCGCTAAGCGCGCCCTGAGCAATGGCGCGCAGCGTTTCGGCTTTCCGGGCGGAAAAGCCGCACTGTCTCAGCGTTTCGCTGGAACAGCCGGCTATTTGCGCCGCGCTGGGAAAGGCTTGTTCTGCGCCCTGGTGCAGTCGCAGCAGCCTGGCTATCATCGCATCGCCGGCTCTGGCGGTGAGCTGCTGGTAGGCCACGGCGCGAATCAACGCCTCATAGGGTTCCCGGTGCGGCGACGTTTGATGACGGCAGTCGCCGATTTGCGCTATCAGATCGGCCCATCGATCATTAATCGCGCCGAGATGTTCCCTGGCCTGACGGTCAAAATTCCACTGCTGCTCGAATGTCATAATACCCGCCCGGTGATAAAATTAAGCGTCAGAAAACCGAGCATAAGCGATTGTATGGCGATCGGCTATGTTATATGCGGCATCGGGCGGGAGGGCGGAATTAAAAAGCAAGATTCGGGCCTGTCGGCGATGTTTTTTCATCTTATGGTGGTTGCCGGCCGTTAAACAGGTTTTGCTACTCTAATTACGCGGGAGGTGAAAAATGAAATCCGGCGATAAACATCAGGATGACGATGCGCGCTGGCAGGCGGTACTTACGCGTGATAAAGCGGCGGATGGCGACTTTATTTATGCGGTGAAAACCACCGGCGTGTATTGTTCCCCATCCTGCGCATCACGCCGGCCGAGGCGTGAGAATGTGCTGTTTTTCGCCTCCGCCGACGAGGCGCAGGCGGCGGGATTCCGCCCCTGCAAGCGTTGCCGTCAGGGCAGGCTATCGCGGGAGGCGCAGCAGACGGAACAGATTACCCGCGCCTGCCGGATGATCGAGCAAACCGCGAAGCCCCCGGCGCTGCGTGCGCTGGCGCAGGCGGTAGGGCTGAGTCCCTTCCATTTTCACCGTTTGTTCAAGGCGATAACCGGCGTTACGCCCAGGCAGTATGCCGGCGCACATCGCCAACGGCAGGTGCGCCGACAACTGGCGAAAAATGACGCCGTTACCGCCGTGATCTTGGATAACGGCTATAGCGCCGCCGGGCGTTTCTACGCCGCCAGCGATGCGCAGTTGGGCATGACGCCGAAAACCTTTCAACATAAAGGACGGGGCATGACGATATATTTTGCCGTTGGCGCCTGTTCGCTGGGAGATATTCTGGTGGCGGAAAGCGAACGGGGGATTTGCGCCATCCTGTTAGGCGAAGATCCTCAGCAACTGGTCGATGAGTTGCAGGAGATGTTCGCCAACGCGCAGCTGGTGGGCGGGGATGCGGCGTTTGAACGACGGGTGGCGCAGGTCGTCGGCTTTGTCGACGCGCCGGAAATCGGACTGGCGTTGCCGCTGGATATTCGGGGAACGGCCTTCCAGCAGCGGGTGTGGCAGGCGCTGCGCGATATTCCGGTCGGGGAAACCGCCAGCTATAGCGATATTGCCGCCAGGATCGGTTCTCCCGCCGCGGTGCGGGCGGTGGCGGGGGCCTGTGCGGCGAACCGGCTGGCGGTGGCGATCCCCTGTCATCGGGTGGTGCGCCACGACGGTTCGTTGTCGGGCTACCGCTGGGGAGTGGCGCGCAAGAGCGCGCTATTGAGCAAAGAAGCCCTGGCAAAAGCCGCGGGGGAGCCGGCGCGTCATGAATCTTGATTTATTTGAGCAGGAAGAGCCGAGACGCTGGACGGAATCGCTGGCGCCCGGCGCGGTTATCCTGCGGGGATTTGTTTATCGGCAGGCCGCGGACCTGATGGCGGCGGTTAACGCGGTTGCCGGGCGGGCGCCTTTCCGCCATATGGTGACGCCGGGCGGCTATACCATGTCGGTCGCCATGACCAACTGCGGACCGCTTGGCTGGGTAACCGATAACTCGGGGTATCGTTACTCTGCCGTCGATCCGCTCAGCGGGCAGCGCTGGCCGCTGATGCCGGAAATATTTGCGCAACTGGCGCAAAACGCCGCCCGCGAGGCCGGTTTTGCCGATTTTGAAGCGGATGCCTGCCTGATCAACCGCTACGCGGTGGGCGCCCGCTTATCGCTGCATCAGGATAAGGACGAACATGACTATCGGCAGCCCATCGTCTCTTTCTCTCTGGGGTTAAGCGCGGTGTTTCTGTTTGGCGGCATGACGCGCGGCGATCGGGTACGGCGTTTGCCGCTGACGCACGGCGATGTGGTGGTGTGGGGCGGGGAATCGAGGCTGCGTTATCACGGCATTTCGCCGCTGAAGGGCGGACCGGTGCCGGCATGCCTGCCGGGGGAGTATCGTTTTAACCTGACGTTTCGCAAAGCCGGATAGCGGCAAATCGCCGGGGAGCCGGTATGGCGCGCCCATGCCTGGGGAGCGCCATACCGGTCCGCGATTTAACGCCGGTTACTTCTTGCTGAAGTGGATATAGTCGAGCGCATTTTCCGCCGCGATACGGCCTGAATTCAGCGCAAAGCCGAAGGTTCCGCCGCCCAGCAGCAAATCATAGGTGTCGCCGTACATGCCCGCGGCGTCGTTGCCCGTGACGTATAACCCGGGGATCGCCGCGCCGGTTTTATCGATGGCCTGCATTTTTTCATCGATTTTAACCCCGCCCAGCGTGCCCAGTGCGGCCGGTTGCATTCTGACCGCATAGAACGGGCCGGTTTTTACCGGGCGCAGGTAATCCATGTTTTTGTTAAACACTTCATCCCGTTTCTGGGCGGCGAACGCGTTGTTCTGTTCGATGGTCGCTTTCAATACGTCGGCATCCATGCCCATGGCTTTCGCCAGCCCGTCGATGGTTTTCGACTGGAAGACAAAACCACGGTTTTTCTGGCTTTCTTTATTAAACTCGTTATCGAACTTGGTTAATTTGGTATTGGCGATAACCCATTCGCCAATGGGAACATCAATGCCGTCTTCGACGTAATGCTTGCGGGATTGTTCGTCGAAAATGGAATACATGATGCCGCCGGCCTTCGATAACGCATTCCCCGAGTGCGGCCAGACAATAACGTTGGACTCGTCGGTGAAGCGGCGTCCGTGCTGGTCGACCCACAGATAAGGCTGGCGGGCGGCGGCCAACAGATGCGAGCTTGGCGTATAGTCGGGCAGGCCGGGGCGATAGGCCTGCAGTAAGCCCATGCCGTCCGGTTTGGCGCCGGCTTTCCAGGCCATATTAATCCCGTCGCCGTCTTTACCGACGTTGCCGACCATGATGGTGTCCGGGAAGGCGGCGTATTTCTGCAGCATCTCTTTGTTGTTGGCATAGCCGCCGGTGGCGATGATGACCGCTTTGGCCTCGATCTGGAACTGATGGCCTTCGCTGTCTTCGGCGGTGACGCCAGTCACTTTGCCGTCTTTAACGATCAGATCCTTACCCGCGACCTTGACCAGGGTGGTGACATCCATATTTTTGAACTGCTCATGGAAAGTCTTGATTAAATGGCGTCCGTGGCCGGGGCCGTCGATAACGTGCCAGGTCAGCATGCCGCCGGGGCCGCCGGGGCCGATATATTCAAACTCGATGCCTTTGGATTTTACCCACTCGATGGTATCCGCCGAGCGGTTGACGAACGCCCGCACCACAAACGGATTCGCCAGCCAGTGGCTGTATTCCATAATGGTTTTGAAGGCCATATCCGGGGTGACGATAATGCCCTGACGTTTTTGCATGGCGCTGTTGGCGGCGAAAATACCTTCGGCGAAGTTACCGGTGCCGCCGACAATGGGCTGTTTTTCCAGCAGGACGATTTTGGCGCCTTTCTCCGCGGCGGCCATGGTCGCCGCGGTGCCCGCCGCCCCCGCGCCGATGATGACCACATCCGCGCTTTTGGGGATGACCGGTTTTGCGCTTTCCGCATGCGCGGCGGACAGCCCCATTACTGATATGCATAGGGCCGCGAGCAGATTTTTTCTGAATCTTTGCATGGTGTTTTCCTTGGAATCATTAAAACGCCGTGGTAATGGAGTGATTCGTTATTTGCCGATTTTTGCTTGTGAATAGGCCTCTTCGGCGGCTTCAAGTACCGCGCCGCTGGTAATGCTGGCGCCGGATACGCCGTCAACGTCGATGCTCTGTTTTTCCGTCATCGCTTTGGCCAGTTCTTTTGCCGCTTCGCCGCCGACTTCCGGCGTTTCATCCGGCGCGTCAATGGTGGATTTGGTTATTTTCCCTTTATCGTCAACGTCAATGGTTACGGTGACATCGCCGCCGAGCCCTGGTTTTGCCGCGGAATAGGTTCCGGCTTTAAAATTGCCTGTATCTTGTGCGACGGCGCTGCCGATGGTTAAAAAAAGGCAAAGAGAGAGCGCACCTGGTGATGTTTTCATATCAACGGTTCCATTTGGTTAGGTTTTATATAAAAGTCATTGGTTATTTACCGCAAAAAATAATAATTTTTTCTCTGTTATCTCCCGTGAATAAAGTGATGTCCGTCATCTTCGTTGAGATGCTTGAATATTAAGCAACAAATGGGTAATCCAATGCCGAGTAATAAAAACAGCAGGCTAAAGCTGTTTAAATTAAAGATAACTTCAAATTGGGACAGAAAGCGTAATGCCGGAAAGGTGAGCGCCATACTTACCATTACCGAAATTAGCTGCGTTATGGTCAGCACATTATTGCCGCTATTATAGGTGGAATTGCTCAGATTGCTGAATGCCAGGGTATTTTCCGCGGAATGCAGCGTCGATATTAATATACCCAGGATGGTGGCGATAATGCCGATTTGCATCATCGATTTTTCCTGCACCGCGAAACTCATGGCCAGAATAAACAACGAGGTAAATCCGGTAGTCGCCATCAACAGCCGGCGGTAACCTATCTGTTTGATTATCGGCTCAAAAAGTACTTTCGACAGTAAGGCTCCGGTGGAAAACAGCAGCAGGATAATGCTGGTTTCCACCGGTTTGCAGTCCAGCGTCGTTTGCAACATCAATGAGAGCACCACGGGCGTGGAGGACAGCAGCACCCGGGTTAATATTCCGCCGAAGATACCGATGGAGAAGGTTTTTATTTCAAACAGCGCGGCGGGAAACAGGGTCTCTCTTTTGGTGATATCCCGTTTGAAATAAAGAAACGCCAAACCGGTTGCGGACAAACAGAACAGGATGGCGACAGGCGTGGGAATAATGTTTTTAGGCATGGCCGTGAGCGTGAACGCGGCCAGAAAAAGCATTAATACCAGCAATACCAGCCCGTAAGGATCGGCCTGGCGCTCCACGCTGACCGCTTCGTCGGGAATATGTTTTTTCGCCAAAAAAAGACAGATAAAAGATAGCGGAATATTGGCCATAAAAATAACCCGCCATGAAAACAGATTAACCAGAAAACTGCCTAATACCGGGCCAATCATGGTGCCCAATAAACCGAGCAGGGTAATGCGGTTAAGAAATATCAGTTTCATAGCCTGCGGCGTGGTTCTTAATATCACGGTTCTGATAATAGGCAGCATCAGCGCGCCGCCGATCCCCTGAATAAAACGAAAGACGCTCAGGCTGATAATGGAATTCGCCGTTACGCACAGCAGCGACCCCAGCGTAAATATGCCGATAGCCAGCAGATAGGTTTTCTTTTCGCCTAAACGCTCAGACAGCCAGCCATTGACCGGTGTGAAAGCCACCACGGTGATGACGTAGGAAATCACGATCATTTCCATACGCAACACCGGTTGATGCAGGGAGTCGGCGATGGCCGGAATGGCGATATACAGCATGGTGGTATCCAGGGATTGCATAAAAAAAGTGATGGATGCAATCCAGAATAGGACCCATGATGTATTCATCATCGCCTCAGGCCACCGTCATTTGTCCGGCATAGAGCACGAACATGCGCAACAGGAAAACGCCCAGCAGGCTTAACGCAGCCATCGCCGCGAGGCTGCCTCTGCCTGGCTCCCGGTTTTTGCGCATAAAGCTGGCGATTAACGGAACGGCAATCCCCAGCCCGATGATGCCGATCCAGAACACGCCGCCCCAGAAGCCGGTGAGCGCGGTATGCGCCGCCACCGTTTTTTGCCCGCCGCCCAGAATAAGGCCGATAAAGAAGGCGAACAGCAGAAACACTTCGGCATAGATAACCGGATTTTCTATTTTATGAATAAAGTGCATGGTGGCGGTATTGCCGGAGGCGCTACGGCTGATGGCGTTGGCCAGCATCGCCACCGCAATGCCGGAGGTGGTGCCGGACGCCAGGAACAATACCGGTAACACCGGGTTGTTTAACAGCGGGAACGATTTCAGCGCGGAGAGCAGGAAACCGGTATAGCAGCCGAGCAGCACGGCCAGCACCAGCAGCGTTTTTTCAATCAGGCCGGCTTTACCGGCGATCGCGCCGGTGACCTTTTGCGCCAGCGCGGTGAGCGCCGGACGACGGATTTTGCTTTCAATCAGGCGGAGTAAAGGCTCGCGGTAGAGGTTGATAATCCACAGGGCGATGACCACAAAGTAGACCTGAAATAACATCACCCCGAGCGACATGATGGAGGTGGGGCTGTAGAAAACCATCAGGTACCAGAATGTCAGCGGACGGGTAAGGTGAAAAATCAGAATCAGCAGACCGATAATAACGGCCAGTGGGGCGACGATCGCGGTGGATTTTATAATGTTGTTGCCGCCGTTATATTCGGCGGGCACATAGTATTTAATCAAAATCGACAGCGACACCATTCCCGCGGAGATGCCCACCAGCAGCAGATAAATGGCGATGGGCCAGTCCCATACCAGGGAATCAAAATAAAAGGCGTTATGCATTGTCTACTTCTCCCCGTCTGCCCGGTACGCGATAAAGTTGCGGCTCGGTGCCGAGATAAACTTTTGACCGATAGGTCGCATTGCTCTTGATCATTTTCGAAATATCGCTTTCGGGGTCGTTCAGATCGCCGAACACCAGGGCTTTGGTCGGGCATACTTCAACGCAGGCGGGCTGTTTCCCGGCGGCCAGATTGGTTTCCCGGCAAAAGTTGCATTTGTCCGCCGTTTTGCTGACCGGATTAATAAAACGCACATGATACGGACAGGCGGCGATGCAGTAGCGGCAGCCGACGCAGCGTTTATCATTGACGTCGACGATGCCGGTTAACGCATCTTTAAATGAAGCGCCGGTCGGACATACGGAGACGCAAGGCGGGTTTTCGCAGTGCTGACAGGATTTGCGGAAATATTGCTTGAATGCCCGGGTTTTCCCTTCGGCCGGGAGATCGACGGTTTTAAGTATTTCCAGCCGGGTGACGCCGTCCGGCACGCTGTTGGTGGTTTTACAGGCGCCGATACAGGCATTGCAGCCAATGCAGCGTTGCTCATTGTGCAGCAGACCATATTTGACGGCGGTGGATTTGGCGGTTTTCGCGGGTTCATCCGTGGTCTGCGCCAGCGCCAGGCTGGAATTCCCGGTTACAACAATAGCGCTTCCCAGGTAAGCGATAAAACGACGACGAGAGAATTCTTCCATAACATAACCTTCACATTGAAACTGCAGCCATTCTGAAAGCGGTACCGATATCAAAAATCGTCGTGATAGGCTTCTGGCGGATTCGCGTCATCCTGACGGTAAACGAGACAATCCTGCGCCATGCGACAAAAAACCTATTGGGGAAAGTGGTACCGATTTGGCATCAGAGGTAAATTTTTGACTTAAAATATTCCGGTTCCGATAGCTTACTTACCCGTAATCCATATTCTTTTTATTGTTTTTATTTGACCATAGGGCCACGAGTATAGTTGTGCTCTTAGTCACATTTATTTCTTTGTATATCTATATAAAACTCATCTCAATCTATTATAAATAGCTGTTATTTAGATAAGTCGCCCGACTGTTCAATTCGATAGGGGCTGAATCATCTGCAACATAATGAATCACTTTTTAGCGAATGATTTTTATTTGTATTGGCGTTTGTTAATGGGTTCAACAATAAGGTAATTGATTTGTGATCGGTAAGCGTTTATTTCACTAAATTGAGACCACGATCGGAAATTTATTTATCCCGTTAAAAATCGTTAGCGCCTTTATGGCGCTAACGCCGACAATAAATATTGCAAAGATGTTAATTCGCTATCAGGGTTTCAGATGTTTATCGAGAAAACGAATGGTGATTTGCATGATATCCGGCTGCAGCCAATGCGGGCCGCCGTGTACCGCCCCCTTGACGATATAATAGCTGGAGGCGATGTTTTTCTCGGTCAGCGCCTGGTGTAGCCGCGCGGTTTGCCGTGGCGATACAATCTCATCATCCGCGCCGTGCATAATCAGGAACGGCGGCGTGGCGCTGCTGATGTAGTTAATCGGATTGGCCGCCGCCGCCCTGTCCGGATTGCTGGTGATGGCGCCGCCCTCATCGAATACGGCGGTCCCGTTAACCCACATGGCTTCGGTCGCCGAGGCGGAGGTGTGCTTTTGGACAATGCTGTCCGCCAGCCCTTCGCCGACCAACGTAAGATCGGACAAGCCGTAGAAATCGATCACCGCCTGGACCTGGCTGCTTTGATCGAGGTTTTCGCCTTTATCAAACTGCGCGTCGCCGTTTGTCGTACCGGCAAACGCCGCCAGATAGCCGCCGGCGGAAGAGCCGAACACGGCGACGCGCCCGCCGTCGATGCCAAACTTCTCGGCATTGGCGCGCAGATAGCGAATCGCGGATTTCACATCTTCCAGCGGCGAGGGGAAAAGCACCACCGGGGCGACGCGGTATTCCATGCTGGCGACCACATAGCCGGCCTCGGCGATTTTGAGACGCTGTTGCAGGTAGTTGTCTTTGTTGGCATGAATAAAACCGCCCCCGGTAATATACAACACCACGGGCAGCGGTTTTTTCGCTTCAGGCTGCAGGATATCCATTTTCAGCGCCACGTTGGGAAAGCCGCGGCTCGGAACCTGGGAAAACACCACATCGGAAATCAGTTTTACCGATGGGACGGCGGCGGGATTAACGGTCAGCTCATGGGCAGCGGAGGCGGCGGCCGCCGTATTGCTCAAGCAGGAGACGCCGACCATCAGGGCGGTCAGCAATATTTTTTTAGCGTTTGGGTGGATCATGATTTGGTCTAATCCTGTAGTTGGTCGCGGCGGAAATGCCAGACAAGCGCAAAGCGGATGCAAAGCAAACCATATCGCCGGATAGCGGTTATCAACGATATGTAATTGATATAAAATTTATTTTATATTGCTAATTTAATCAGGGGGGCGGGAAAGTAAGTGTGCATTACATCACATTTGTTTTTTTGCATATCAATATAATTGTTATATTAATATATTATAAATAATTCATAGCGCATGATTAGTATAAAAAGAGTCATCTATTATCAGGAACTCATCAGGGTCGGGAGTTTTACCAAAGCGGCAAAGGCGCTGAATATATCGCAGGCTTTTCTCTCCCAGGAGATCGCCAGATTAGAGCTTGAAACCCAGAGAAAGCTGATAAACCGCACTACCCGGCAATTTTCCCTTACGCCGTTCGGCCGGATTTTCGCCGAGAAAATTCGCCCGTTGATTAAAGAGCATTATGAGCTGGAGCAGTTTGTCAGCAGCTATGAGGAAAGCTCCGAGGGCGCCTTGCTGGTGGGGGTCATTCCGATTTTCAACCGCCTGGACTACTACAACGTTTTTAGCCTGTTTCAGAAAAGCTATCCCAATATAGAAATCTCTTTTATTGATGGTGTGAGCACCCACTTACTGGAAAAGGTGCGCAATACCGAGATTCATATTTCTTTCTCCACGCCCTTTGACGAGTATCTGAACGATCCGCTGTTCAATCATTCGGTTTTTCTGGTGGATGACATCGTGGTGGTTATGGCCGCGTCGCATCCGTTAGCCGGATCCACAGCGTTAAACCTGACGCGGTTGGCGAATAATAAATTGATTGTGCCGCAGAAAGGGACCGGCGAGCATGCGATGGTCTCCGAGACGTTTACCAAATTGGGCATCAATCCCAGCTATTTTCGCGAGTGCAGCAATATCGACATCATCATGGATCTGGTGATGAACCAGTCCGGCGTGGTATTTCTTTGCTCTTCCGTCGCCAAGAGCCTGGAGGGATATGACATCGCCATCGTTCCGCTGGAAGAGCAACTGAAAAGAACCTTTGCGGTAAGTTACTTGAAACGCAGCATCAACATACCGATGGTGCGTCTATTTGTGGATTTTCTGGAAAAACACGACGATTCTTTTAAATTGCCAAACGATTAACTTTATGTATTAACTCATTTTTATCGTAAACAAGCGGGTAATGCCGCTGCCTTTGCGCGTCCGTTTTCGTTAGCCCGCCATCGTCCGCCATTTATTATTCCGATGACATAAGTGTGAAGTGACTCAATTTATCTCTCTTTATATACTTGTATGGTAGTTGGCGCAGAGGGCGTTAGCGATCATCAGTAGAGAAGGATAGGTAAAGTGAAAATTGTCAGCGCAGAAGTATTTGTGACTTGCCCGGGGCGTAACTTCGTCACCTTGAAAATCACCACGGACAGCGGTGTGACCGGTATCGGCGATGCGACGCTTAACGGGCGTGAACTGTCGGTCGCTTCTTATCTACAGGATCATATTTGCCCGCAGTTGATTGGGCGTGATGCGCAACAGATTGAAGATATCTGGCAGTATTTTTATAAAGGCGCCTATTGGCGTCGCGGTCCGGTGACCATGTCGGCCATTTCAGCCGTGGATATGGCGCTGTGGGATATCAAAGGCAAAGCGGCCAATATGCCGCTTTATCAGCTGCTGGGCGGCGCATCGCGCACCGGGGTGATGGTTTATTGCCATACCACCGGCCGTACCATCGATGAAGTGCTGGATGATTACGCCAAACACCGCGATATGGGATTTAAAGCGATTCGCGTGCAGTGCGGCGTGCCCGGCATGGAAACCACCTACGGGATGGCGAAAGGCAAAGGCCTGGCCTATGAGCCGGCAACCAAGGGCAACTGGCCGGAAGAGCAGCTGTGGTCGACGGAAAAATATCTCGATTTCACCCCGAAACTGTTTGCGGCGGTGCGTGACAAATTCGGCTTCGCGGAACATCTGCTGCACGACATGCACCACCGCCTGACGCCGATAGAGGCCGCGCGCTTCGGCAAAAGCATCGAAGATTACCGCCTGTTCTGGATGGAAGATCCCACCCCCGCGGAAAACCAGGAGTGCTTCCGCCTGATTCGGCAGCATACGGTTACGCCGATTGCCGTCGGGGAAGTCTTTAACAGCATTTGGGACTGCAAGCAGCTGATTGAAGAGCAGCTAATCGACTATATCCGCACCACCATTACCCATACGGGCGGCATTACCGGTATGCGGCGCATCGCCGACTTTGCTTCTTTATATCAGGTGCGCACCGGCTCGCACGGCCCGTCCGATCTGTCGCCGATTTGCATGGCGGCGGCGCTGCATTTCGATCTCTGGGTGCCCAACTTCGGCGTACAGGAATATATGGGCTATTCCGAACAAATGCTGGAAGTGTTCCCCCATAGCTGGGTGTTTGACAAGGGTTATATGCACCCTGGCGACAAACCGGGACTGGGCATCGAGTTTGATGAAAAGCTGGCGGCCAAATACCCCTATGAACCCGCCTATCTGCCGGTCGCGCGCCTGGAAGACGGCACACTGTGGAATTGGTAAAGGAACCTGTTATGAAAAGCGTGGTGATAAAACAGCCGAATGAGCTGGCGATCGAGGAACGAGGCCTGCCTCGGCCGGCCAAGGGCGATGTCAGGGTTAAGGTGGCGTTGGCCGGAATTTGCGGCTCGGATAGCCATATTTATCGCGGCCACAATCCTTTCGCCAAATACCCGCGGGTGATTGGTCATGAGTTTTTTGGCGTCATTGACGCCGTCGGCGAAGGCGTGGATATCTCGCGTATCGGTGAAAGAGTATCTGTCGATCCCGTGGTCAGCTGCGGACACTGTTACCCCTGTTCCGTCGGCAAACCAAACGTCTGTACGTCTTTGGTGGTGCTGGGCGTGCATCGCGATGGCGGATTTAGCGAGTACGGCGTGGTGCCGGCTAAAAATGCGTATCCTATTCCGGACGACATAGCGGATGAATTTGCGGTAATGGTGGAGCCTTTCACCATCTCCGCCAATGTCGCCGGCCAGGTTAAACCAACGCAACGGGATATTGCCCTGATTTACGGCGCCGGGCCGATGGGGCTGACCTCCGTTCAGGTTTTAAAAGGGGTTTATCAGGTAAAAGAGGTTATCGTCGTCGATCGCATCCCCGAACGTTTAGCCATGGCGCAGCGTTGCGGGGCGGATAAAGTGATTAATAACGCTTCACTGTCATTAAAAGATGAACTGGACAAGCTGAATATCAAACCCACATTGATTATTGATGCGGCCTGTCATCCGTCAATTTTATCAGAGGCGATAGCCATAGCCTCTCCCGCCGCCCGCATCGCGATTATGGGCTTTTCCAGTGCCCCTTGTCAGATAACCCAACAGGGTATTACCAGCAAAGAGCTCTCTATTTTCTCTTCGCGGCTCAATGCGAATAAATTTCCGCTGGTTATTGAATGGCTGCAAAAGAAAAAGATCGACCCGTTAAAATTAATCACCCACCGATTTGATTATCAACAGGTGGTGGAAGCGATTGATATATTCGAAAAGGATCAAAAAAGCTGTTGCAAGGTATTACTGAAGTTTAACCAGTAGTCTGGTTAATAACTATCAGTGCCTGCTGGCAATATGATTTATTTAACAGGAGATAACGACTAATCCATACAACATCGGAAATTTTATTCTAATAATAATCTTCCTCTGTATCGTCCTAAGTCTTATTTGCCAAGGCTTAGGCAAGGTGTCGCACAATTTAACGTTATTGTGCGGCTGTGCTATGCGCATAACTACAAACCGTAGAGAGTATAAAGATGAACGACAAACAAATAGATGCCGGGCAGAATAAGCCTGTGCGGAGTACGACCGACCTGGTAAAAGCGGCCGTATCCGGATGGTTGGGCACTGCTTTGGAATTTATGGATTTTCAGTTGTACTCGTTAGGCGCCGCGCTGGTGTTTCATGAAATATTTTTCCCTGAACAGTCGGCCGCCATGGCGTTAATTCTGGCCATGGGAACATACGGCGCAGGCTATGTGGCGCGTATTGTCGGCGCCTTTATCTTCGGCAGAATGGGGGATGCGGTAGGCAGAAAGAAAGTGCTGTTTATTACCATCACCATGATGGGGATCTGTACCACATTAATCGGTGTGTTACCCACTTACGCCCAGATCGGTATTTTTGCGCCGATCCTGCTGGTGACATTGCGTATCGTTCAGGGACTGGGCGCGGGCGCGGAGATATCCGGTGCCGGGACGATGCTGGCCGAATATGCGCCAAAGGGTAAGCGCGGCATTATTTCCTCCCTGGTGGCGATGGGCACCAACTGCGGGACGCTCAGCGCGACGGCGATTTGGGCCGTTATGTTTTTTGCCCTCGACAGAGAAGAATTATTGGCGTGGGGATGGCGTATTCCTTTCCTGGCCAGCGTCGTGGTGATGCTGTTTGCCATCTGGCTGCGGTTGAATCTGAAAGAGAGCCCGGTGTTTGAAAAAGTGAATAACGAGGCTGCCGACGATGGTTCATTATCAAATATTATTAGCGCGCAAAATGAACAGAAATCCCTACTGGAAATGTTTAGCAGCAAATCCTTCTGGCTGGCAACCGGATTGCGCTTCGGGCAAGCCGGTAATTCGGGGCTGATTCAGACATTCCTGGCGGGATATTTGGTTCAGACGCTGTTATTCGATAAATATATTCCCACCGACGCACTGATGATCAGCTCTATTATCGGCTTTATCACCATTCCATTACTGGGCTGGCTCTCTGATAAAATTGGCCGTCGTACGCCTTATATCATTCTGAATATATCGGCGATTTTGTTGGCGTACCCGATGCTCTCAATTATCGTGGATAAAAATACGGATGTTAATATCATTATTACCTGCATTATCGTTATCCATAATTTCGCCGTATTGGGCCTGTTCGCGCTGGAAAATATCACCATGGCGGAAATTTTCGGCGCGCGGAATCGTTTCACTCAAATGGCTATTTCCAAAGAGACCGGCGGTTTGGTCGCCGTTGGGTTCGGTCCCGTCCTGGCCGGTATTTTCTGCAATATCACCGGCTCATGGTGGCCGATTGCGGTGATGGTCATTGTCTATTCACTGATAGGGTTGTTCTCGGCCATCTGCATGCCTGAAGTAAAAGATCGTGATTTGGACGAGCTGGAAGACGCGGCGTAAACGTCAGCAAAGAATAGCCGGAGAATAGAAGTAAGTTTATCGGCCCGGATGATGCCTGTGACTGGGGAATTACAGTGTTATCTGTAGTTTCATCATATTGAAACAGGCATACATATCGCCATTAGCCTGTAGATCGAATGAGATAAAGACGATGCAACGAGTCAATTTTGATGTCATGAAAGAGACGGTGAAAAAAGCCTTTCTCAACGCCGGATTAAGTGAACGGAAAGCGGAAATCTGCGCGCAGATCCACACTGAATCCAGCTGTGACGGCATCTATTCACACGGTTTGAATCGCGTGCCCCGGTTTGTTGATTATGTTCGCCGAGGCTGGGTGGATATCGATGCCGAGCCGACGCCGGTCAAATCATTGAGGGTTATTGAAATTTACGATGGTAATCAGGGTATTGGCATAACCAACGCCCTGTTTGCCGCTGATAAAGCCGCCGAGATAGCGCGTAAAAACGCTATTGGCATTGTCGCGCTGCGTAATACCACGCACTGGATGCGGGGCGGCACCTATGGATGGAAAACCGCGGAAAAAGGGCTGGCGGCGATCTGCTGGACCAATACCGAATCCTGTATGCCGGCATGGGGCGCTAAAGATACCCGCCTGGGTAATAACCCCTTTGTAATGGCGGTGCCGCGCGAAAAAGGGCCGCTGGTGCTGGATATGGCCATGTCGCAATACTCATACGGCAAGTTGCAGGTGACGCGCCTGAAAGGTGAGCGTCTGCCTTTCCCCGGCGGTTACGACAATGCGGGCAATCTGACGGATGAGCCCGGTCCGATTGAACAATCCATGCGCATTCTTCCCACCGGATATTGGAAAGGCTCCGGTCTGGCGGTGCTGCTGGATGCGATGGCGGCGCTGCTTTCCGCCGGTAATCCGACGAACGCCATCGATAAGGTCGAAAAAGGTAGCTGTACCGGCGCCAGTCAGATTTTTATCGTTTTCGACCCGGCCCAGCTTGGCGGCCGCGAATTCAGCGAGCGTATGGCGGATAGCGTGGCGGATTATGTCAACACCTCGGCGCCGGCCGAGGGGCAAAAGGAGGTGCTTTATCCGGGAGAACGCTCGGCTGAAAACCGCCATGAGAATCTGCGCCAGGGGATCCCGGTAGACGACGGCGTATGGGCTGAGGTGCTGCAACTGGCGAAATAGATAAGCAAATGACGATGGGCAATATTCGGCAAAATTTTAAATGAGACTCTTTCGATGAATCTTTCACCAAGCAATCTTCACCGGCTGTCCCAGGGAACGATTATCCCTGAATATGACCGCAATTTACTGAAAACCCGCATCGTGCATCTTGGTTTCGGCGCTTTCCACCGGGCTCATCAGGCGGTTTACGCCGACCAGTTGGCCGCCGGGCACGGCAGCGACTGGGGGTATTGCGAAGTTAACCTGATCGGCGGCGAGCGGCAAATTGCCGATCTGCGGCAACAGGATTTACTCTATTCGGTGTGCGAAATGAGCGGCAGCCACTGGCATGGCCGTATTGTCGGGGTGGTGCGTCAGGCTCTTCATGGCGAGGAGGACGGGATTGATAGCGTGCTGACCGCGATGGCGCAGCCGGATATTGCCATTGTCTCGCTGACGGTGACGGAGAAAGGGTATTGCTACCTGCCGTCAAGCGCATCCATTGATACGAATCACCCGTTGATTCAGCACGATCTGGCTCACCCGCGGCAACCCCGCTCCGCGCCCGGCGCGATCGTTGAAGCGCTGCGGCTACGGCGGGAAAAATCCCTCAAGCCGTTTACGGTGATGTCCTGCGACAATATGCCGAATAACGGCAGCGTCACCCGCAATGTGGTTCTCGCACTGGCGCAGGCGCAGGATGCCGCCCTGGCAACGTGGATAGCGGACAATGTCAGCTTTCCTTCCACCATGGTCGATCGGATTGTTCCCGCCGTTACGCCGGAGACGCTGGAGAAGATCGCGCAGGTTATCGGCGGGATTCAGGATCCGGTGGGCATCGCCTGCGAACCCTTCAGACAATGGGTCATTGAAGATAATTTCGTCGCCGGACGTCCCGCGTGGGAGAAGGTCGGCGCCGAACTGGTGACGGATGTCCTGCCTTATGAAGAGATGAAGCTGCGAATGCTCAACGGCAGCCACTCCTTTCTGGCTTACCTGGGCTATCTGGCCGGCTATCAGTACATTGATGAGTGTATGCAGGATAGCGACTATGTCCGGGCGGCGCGCCAGCTTATGCTGGATGAGCAGGCCACCACGCTGCGCGTCGAGAATGTCGATCTGGCGGCCTACGCCGAATCCTTGCTGGAGCGCTATCGCAATACCGGGCTGAAACACCGCACCTGGCAAATCGCCATGGATGGAACATTAAAGCTGCCGCAACGCATGCTGGATTCCATTCGCGTCCATCTGGCCAGAGGCGAGTCTTTCGATCTGCTGGCGTTAGGGGTGGCGGGGTGGATGCGTTACGTCGGCGGCGTGGACGATCGGGGACAACCCATCGACGTCAGCGATCCGCTGCGGGAAAAACTGGCGCGGCTGGTGGCGCAGAGCGAGGACGGGCAGGGCAGAGTCCGGGCGTTATTAAGCCTGCGCGACGTATTCGGCAACGATTTGCCGGCCGACCCCGTTTTTATGCAACAGCTCGCTGAGGCTTATCGGTTATTGCAGACCCATGGCGCCAAAAAGTCCGTCGCTCTGGCGTTACAGAAAATAAATAAACGCTGAGTTAATAACCCGGCGGGGAGCGGTAATCAGGGATGAAGCAACATTGTCTGTTTAAATCCATTACGTTTCCTTTGGAGAATAGAACAATATGTTAAAAAATACCTTAAGAGTAAAAAATGAAATCATTCGTTTGTCCCCTGGGCGAATGTTTAAAACAATCGTATTGGGAACATTACTTTCACTCTTTACCTTCTCCTCGCTGGCAGCCAAAACATATGAATTTAATTTAAGTACCGCATTGGCTCCTGATGACCCTATTTATGCCGGATTTAAGGAGTTTAAGAAAAACGTCGAGCAACGCACCGATAAACAGGTGAGGGTAAGGTTGTTTCCCAGCGGTCAATTGGGGGCTGACGGCGAGTTGATTCAACAGGCTCAGGTTGGAAGCAACGTGGGCGTGTTGACCGACGGCGGCCGGTTGGCGCAATTTGTGCCCGAGTTGGCGATACTCAATGCTCCCTTCTTGTTATCGAACTATGAAGAGGCTTCAAAGCTTGTCGCAACGCCGCTTTTCAAGGAATGGGAATCTCGCTTGCAGAGTAAGTCGGGTCTGGTAAGCCTCTCGTTCAACTGGTATCAGGGCGCGCGGATGATGATCACCAAAAAGCCTTTCTCCACGCCGGCGGACCTGCGGGGCGTCAGGGTGAGGGTGCCCGACGCGCCTATTGTGATTGAAATGATCAATTGCATGGGGGGAGCGCCGACGCCGATGGCCTGGTCAGAGGTCTATTCCGCCATCCAGACCGGCGTTGTCGATGCCGCGGAAGCGCACCCAACGGCGCTATATGGCTCCAAACTCAATGAAGTGGCTAAATATATCACCAGGACCGACCACTACCATTTAATGACCTCCATCGTTGTCGGCAGTAAATGGTTCGACCAGCTTCCCGCCGAGTTTCAGCAGATACTCCACGAAGAATCCTATAATGCCGGCGCCTACGCGTCCCAGAAGATCATCGAGGAGAGTAATACGGTGCTGGATAAAATGGCGAAAAGCGGAGCGACGATTGCCACCATCGACCTGGAGCCTTTTGTTAAAGCCTGCGCCAACGTATCTAATAAACTTGGGTTGCAACAGGCGAGGGAAAGTCTGCAACAGGCGCTTAAGTCCGAATAATGTCCGTAGTCCCGGTCCCGCCCTGGCGGCGGGACGTTGTTTGAGAGATCGCCGTTTGAGAGATCGCAGATGAAAAAAATCATCCAAATAGAAATAGCCGTTGCCAAAATCATGTTTATCGCCATGGTAATACTTATTCTGGTTGCGGCTATTGGACGTTGTGTGGGCTACCCGTTAATCTGGTCTATTGAAATAGCGATGGTACTATTTGCGTGGGTCAGTATGTTCTCCATTCATTATGCTCAGGCGAATCATCGTAATATGGGGATCGATTTTTTATCAAAACGCCTGCCGGAAAAAATACAAAACGCGCTTGATTATCTTAATAAGATTCTGATTATTTCCTTTCTTGGTTTTGGCACCTACGCCGGGTATCTCTTTACCTGGGATACGCGAGCCCACGTATTGCCGGTTTCGGAAATCAATCATGTTTTTTTGAGCGCCGCGGTCCCGACGGGGTGTTTATTGATTATGGTTACCTGCATTGAACAACTGATTGAGAAAGTAAATTCCGCCAGAACCTCTTCTGCAGAAGGAAACTTATCATGATGTGGTTAACCGGCTTGTTGTTTGTCCTGTTTATGCTGATCGGCATGCCGATTGGATTCGTTATCGCCATCTCAAGCCTGGCCTATTTTTTTACTTCCGACTTTTTGCCGCTGGGAATCGCTTTTCAAAAATTCGCCGCGCCTACCCAGTCATTTCCCATGGTCGCCGTGCCCTTGTTTATTCTTGTCGGGAATTTACTGACGCGCACCGGTATTACCGAAAGGTTATTGGATTTTGCCCGTTTGCTGACGGGGTGGATGATCGGCGGGCTGGCGCAAATCAATGTTTTACTGGCCATGCTTATGGGGGGCGTGGCGGGATCGGCGGTGGCTGATGCGTCCATGCAGTCGCGCATGCTGGGTTTCTCCATGATTGATCGGGGTTATCCGCGCGCCTACACCGCGGTGGTTATCGCTTTCGCGTCATTGATCACCGCAACCTTGCCGCCTAGCATCCTGCTGATTCTGTTCGGTTTTGTTGGGAATGTGTCGATTGGTAAACTGTTCCTGGCCGGTATTATTCCCGGTTTTCTGCTGACGGTTACGCTGATGATCACCAACTACATCATGGCCCGCAGAATGAAGATCCAGGCGGAAACCTTGTCAAAACCGACATTCAAAGAGGTTGCGGTAAGTTTCCGTCGTGGTTTCTGGGCATTGATGTTCCCGGTTATTCTGATTGTCGTGATTCGCTTGGGATTGTTTACCACATCGGAAGCGGGCGCTTTCATCGTGCTTTATGCGCTGATTGTCGGCGGGCTGATCTACAAGGAACTCACCTGGCAGGGCATGCTTGATACGCTGACGGAAACCTTGGGCGATCTCGGTATCGTTATGCTTTTGGTGATGGCCGCCTTTATTCTCGGACATATCAGCGTACTGGATCAGTTGCCCCAGGCGATGACCGAAGTGATTACGGATTTTACCGAGAGCCCGATGGGGATCATGCTGTTGATTTTTGCTCTGGTATTGATCATCGGCATGGTTCTGGATGCCAGCCCGCTGATCTTATTATTGACGCCGATACTGCTGCCTATTGTCACGGAGATTGGCTATGACCCGATTCACTTCGGCATTATGTTTATTACCCTGACCTTGCTTGGGGCGAATACGCCGCCGGTCGGGATCTGTATGTATACGGTCTGCGGTATTCTGAAATGCGACACGCTGCATTTTATGAGAGCCTCGGTCCCCTATTTAATCGCGTTTCTGATTTTCGTCGCCGTTCTGTTTGTTTTTCCGCAGACGGTGATGTTTTTGCCTAATCTGCTGATGCCATAAGCACGGGGAAACGTCGTATGCGCCATACTTGCCGGTTGCGGCATTATGGCGCATCCCGCTATCGGTAATGACCCCCATCGCCGGGCGTTACGCCAGATTCAATAGGGAAAAGAAGATAGATACGGCCTTGAGTATGCATGTATCATAATCAATAACTATTCTGAGTAAAAAAGCGGCTGTATGGACACTCCTTTTCAGATCAACAACAATGAACCTGTAAACCAGCAAATTTACCGCGTGTTGCGCAAAGACATCGTGGAATGCACCATTCCGCCGGGTAAACTGCTGTCCGAAAAAGAGATATCAATGCGTTTTGCGGTGTCTCGCCAGCCGGTGAGAGAGGCGTTTATCAAGCTGGCCGAGGCCGGGCTGGTGCAGATACTGCCGCAGCGCGGCACCTTCGTGATGAAAATTTCCGAAAAACGGGTGGCCGACGCCCGTTTTATTCGTCAGGCGCTGGAGTGCGCCATCGTTCGCCGCGCGGCGGAAATGGTCACCGACGAGCAATTATTGAAGCTGGAACATAACCTGCGCCGCCAGGAACTGGCCGCGCAGAATGAACAGATGCGCGAGTTTCTCAGCCTTGACGATAGTTTTCATCAGTTTTTAACCCAGATTGCCAGCTGTCCGCTGGCGTGGGAAACCATTGAGTCGATTAAAGCGACCATGGACAGAGTCCGCTTCCTCAGTTTGAGCCAGGTCTCCCCGCCGGAGAGCCTTATTCAGCAGCATTATCTTATTTTCAATGGGTTGAAGGCCCGCGATCCCGATGCGGCCGAGTGGGCGGTGTGTGCGCACTTACAGGAATTGATTTACTCGATTACGCCCATCGCCCAGCAGAACAGCGATTGGTTCGAGCATTCGTGAGCCGCGGCGCTTGCCGGGTTGGAATAAGAAAACCTATACGGGAAACACAATATCGGGCGACGGAGCGACGCCCGAATAATCAGAATTATGCGTAATAAAAACCGCCTGTCCTGAAAATCAGGAACGGCCGAGACGCATCAGCTCCTGAGGGGCAAAGTACCCATTAACGCCTTTTAGTTCAACGCACTTGGCGCGCCGGACTTCTTCACGTTTCAGATTTTCCGCATGAATGGCCGCAATGGTGCCGACCAGGCGTGAATCGCTTTGCATAACGCGGCAGCCGAGATCGAGCGGATTTCTATATCTGTCATACGCCTTGTACACACTAACCTCCTTCGTTTGACGGTAAAACCGCACCGATCCTACTGCTCGCAAAAAGTAACCACCAGCGGATTGCGGTTTTTATAGAAAATCCGTCTATGAATCCCGGCGCTATTAACAGGCTTTGCTAAAAAATGAGATATAGATCACTATTTTATCCTGGCGACAATATTGTGTTAACACCGGCGGCGGCAATTGGAATGCGCCGAGCTTTCAGTCGGATAGCGCGGCAACTCCCGGAATTCCAAGCGGTTAGCGTATCGGCTGCGGCAGCGTGATCAGCCATAGTTCGTTTTCAGACTGCGGCTTAGGGAGCGGTATAATTTCCAGCGTGGTATCGACCGCCTTGCCGTCTCGCGCCAGCTTGCCGTCGTTTATCACCTGATAGTCAGCAACCTCGTCCTTTTCTTTGCGCGGCGATTTCAGCACGGCTTGCAGGCCAAAATCATTATCGTTAATAACCGCCAGCGTTTGTTTATCCACCATCGCCAGCCCTTCGACTTTCTCCTGCCGCCAGCCCAGCTTACGCAGATCCACCAGTTCCCGTTTTTGCGCCAGGCGAATGCCGCGTTTAGCCAACTGGTCGTCATCGTCAAATTCCGGCGATTTTCCGTCGGCGTCAAAAGGCGTCAGATCGGTGGCCTGACTAAAATCCACCAGATAGATGCGGTTCTGCATCTGCTTGTTTTGGTCGTTTCCCTGCTCAACAAGCAGAATGCGTTGATTGTCCAGCGCGACGATATCGCCGATTTTGGCGTCTTTAGCCTTCTTGTAGCCGTCGATATTGATGGGGTAGCCCAGCATGCGGCTGGCGCCGGTATTCGGGTTAAACATCACCAGACGCGTGAAGCGCGCCTTATTTTTGCTTTTCCCGTCGATATCCAGCGTGCTTTGCACCGCCATCACCATGGTGCCATCCGGCAGGCGGGTTAACCCCTCAAAGCCACGGTTAGGCTGACGCCATTTGATGATATTGGGTAATCCGCTCGCAATAGACTGTTCGGCGCCGGCGGGCGTCGGGCCAAATTTCTGCAAGATTTTCCCTTTGGCATCAACGTGAATCAGAAACGGGCCATACTCATCGCACAGCCAGAAGCCGCCGTTGCCATCCGGGGCGATCCCTTCGGGATCCAGACCGCGGGTATCGGTATCAAGAGGACGTAACGCATCATTGAGCGGCACTTCATTGGTGGTGCCAATCAAATTATCCGGCAGCGGCAGGCCGCTAATTGCGCCATGCTCGTCGTGTAGCGGGCGTGGATTGAGCGCCTGCGCGCCGTTCGCGCTTATCCGGATATCCATGATTAACGGGGTATAATCCGGGCTGGCGAAGATTTTGGCTTCTTTATCGCCAACCTGCGGGGCATCGGCGTTGGGGCCGCGATCGGTCAGCGTGGTGAACAGCAGGTCGTTCCCCTGTTTTCCACTGAAATAAAGGCCTGAGCCCACCCCAACCGGTAAACCATTGGGGAAATGGCCGGCGAATCTTCCCTGGTAAGCGACGCGTTCGCCCGCAGGAAAGGCGATGACATAACGAGTGACATTTTCGCCGGAAGCCAGGGCGTTCAGCGGCAGCAGTCCGGCCATCAGCAGCGACAACATATTATTTTTCATCGTATTAGCTCTTATGCGGTGGATATGGGGAAATCCACCGCAGCATAAACAACGGACGTGACAGTTAGGTGACAACGGCGACCGGCCCGCCGGTGATGAAAAACAGGCGCCGCGGCGTTACAGCCGGTCGGCAATCGCTCTTCCCAAGGTTTCCGTATTGCCGCTGCCGCCGAGATCGCGGGTGAGCGGCGCGGTCTGCGGGCCCCCAGACAAGACGCTTTCAATGGCGTGCAGTACCGCCGCGCCGGCCTGCGCATAGCCCAGATGCTCCAGCATCATCGCGCCGCACCATATCTGGCCGATAGGGTTGGCCAACCCTTTGCCGGCGATATCCGGGGCCGAGCCATGAACGGGTTCGAACAGGCTGGGGAAACGGCGCTCCGGGTTGATGTTGGCGGAAGGGGCGATGCCGATCGTGCCGGTACAGGCCGGCCCCAGATCCGACAGAATATCGCCGAACAAATTGCTGGCGACCACCACGTCAAACCAGTCCGGGTGCAGGACGAAATTGGCGGTCAGAATATCGATATGAAATTTATCGACCTTGATCTGCGGATACTGTTTCGCCATTTCCGCCACCCGGTTATCCCAGTATGGCATGGTGATGGCGATACCGTTCGATTTCGTGGCGGAGGTGAGGTGTTTTTTCGGGCGCTTCATCGCCAGTTCATAGGCAAACTTGAGGATGCGATCGACCCCCACGCGCGTCATCACCGTTTCCTGAATAACGATTTCCCGATCGGTGCCGGCAAACATGGTTCCGCCAACGCTGGAATATTCGCCTTCGGTGTTCTCCCGCACCACGTAGAAATCAATATCGCCCGGTTCGCGCCCGGCAAGCGGCGCTTTGACGCCGGGCATTAACCGGCAGGGACGCAGGTTGACGTACTGATCGAACTCCCGGCGGAATTGCAGCAGCGAGCCCCATAAAGAAACATGGTCCGGCACGATTTCAGGCCAGCCCACCGCGCCGAAATAGATGGCGTCATAATTTTTCAGGGTGGAGAACCAGTCATCCGGCAGCATTTTCCCATGCTTGAGATAGTAGTCGGCGCTGGAGAAATCGAACCAGTCCCAGCGGATGTCGATGCCGAATTTTTCCGCCGCACGCTGGATCACGCGCACGCCTTCGGGCATCACTTCTTTACCTATGCCATCACCGGGTATTACGGCGATGCTGTGCTGTTTTAGCGCCATCAGAGGTTCCTTGTTGCTATTAGAGGGTTTAATCGAGTGTATTTCTTTGGTAAATGGTGAACAATTAGCCTAAATGGCAAGTTACTGTTGAATTTAAGAGAAGAATCCATGTCATCGGTTAACGATCTGTTCTTTTTCAGCCGTATTGCAGCGTTAGGCAGCCTGACGGCGGTGGCCCGCGAGCTTGGCCTTTCCCTGCCCGCGGTCAGCAAGAGGCTGACGCAGTTGGAAAAGCGGCTTGGCGTGCAGCTGATACAACGCACCACCCGACGTTTAGACCTGACGGTGGAAGGGATTCTTTATGCCGAAGGGGCGGCGCCGATACTGAAAGAAATCACCGAACTGGAAAGCGCCGTCGCCAGAAATCAGCGTTCGCTGTGCGGCAAGATGACGGTGAATGCCTCCTTTGGCTTTGGCCGTCGACACATTGCGCCGCTGATTTCCTCTTTTTCACGCCTGCATCCCGGCCTTGAAGTGCAGCTCCAGCTCTCCAGCCAGCCGGTCAACATGCTGGATGCCGGAATCGATATTGATATCCGCGTGGGGAAACCGCCCGATTCGCGTTTGATTGCGCGGAAATTGCTGGATAATCCCCGGGTGCTGTGCGCGTCGCCGGCCTATATTGCCCGCGCCGGCACCCCGAAGACGGTGGCCGATCTGTCCGAACATAACTGTATTGTGCTGCGGCAGTTTGAAAGCGATTATTCATTATGGCGCTTCTACCAGGACGGCAAGGAATTTACCCATAAAGTCTGCGGCAGTCTGTCGAGTAATGATGGCGAAGTGATTATGTGCTACGCGCTTGACGGGCACGGCATTATTTTGCGTTCGTACTGGGACGTCAGAGATTATCTCGCGCGCGGCGAACTGGCGGCGCTATTGACCGATTTCGCCACCCCGGCGGCGGATATCCACGCGGTTTACCAGCAGCGCCGACACGTGCCGGCGCGAATTATTGCGTTTATTGATTATTTAACCGAGTGTTTGCGGTGATGCGCGCTGTTTTTCTTTTATCTGCTGCTCTGGCGCTTCAGCACAATGGAGCAGGTATATCTGTCGGCCGGATGGATCGATATCGTCGTTTCAAAGGTATTGCCATGGCGATCGATATAGCGGCGCACAATTTTCAACGCGGGCGATCCGCTCTCCACGCCAAGCGATTTGGCGATTTTGGCGGGAACAGTGACCGCGGAAATGGTCTGCCGGACCTCCTCGCTTTGCACGCCGTAATGCTTTTCAATTAAGTCGCTGATTAACGCAAAGGGATCGCTGCGCACCAGCCGGCGCACTTTGGCGTAAGTGGTGCTCGCATAGCTGTCCGTCCAGCAAATCGGCGCGTCTTTCTTTTCACTGTCTTCACGGATACTGGCGATATGCAGCCAGCGCGATCCCGGTTTACAGCCGATGATCTGCGAAAGCTCATAATCGGCGACCACTTCGTCGATCTTTTTCACCACACGCAGATTGTTTTTGGCCAGAAAGAATAAATCCTCCAGGCATTCCAACGGATGGTTAAGCCCTTTGTCCGCGGGCTTGTCGGCAACGAGGGTGCCGATCCCCTTGCGCCGCAGGATCAATCCTTGTTCCGTCAGCTCGCGCAATGCCTCGCGCACCGTATGGCGGCTTACCTGATACTGCTCGCACAGTTCCAGCTCGGAAGGCAGCAGCGAACCGGCGGGAAAATGTTCGGACGCTATGTTTTGAACCAGTTCGCGCGCGATGCGCTTATACAACGATTCTTTCATAAGTAACGGCTTTCGATAAATGTTAATGATCCGCATCACAAAGAAGCCCAAAAAAACTTCCCTTTAAATGTCCGGATATTTATTTTCCCAAGTGAGTTAAATGTACGGACATTTGCATGTGTCCGTACATTTATCGAGCTGCGTGCGTCTTCTCGCCAGACGGCATTCGACAGGCCATACGCCGTATTCTGGACCAAGACCGGCGCATTTTATCACTCTTATCATTTATTAAGGATTCTTTTATGGCTTCCAATGTACTTGATTCCATTTTATTTCGTGATGCTTTCGGCACCCCGGAAATGCGCGCTGTTTTTGACGACCACGAACTGATCCGCAAATACGTGGAAGTGGAAATTGCGCTGGCCAAGGCCCAGGCGCGCTGTGGCGTTATTCCCGAGGCGGCGGCGCAGGAAATCGCCGCCAAATGCGATGCCGACACGCTGGACTTTGATTTATTACGCCATGAAACGGAAATCGTCGGCTATCCGATTCTTCCTCTGGTGCACCAAATCTCTAAACAGGCCGGAGAGTCGGGGGGATATGTTCATTGGGGGGCCACCACCCAGGACATTATGGATACCGCCGTGGTGTTGCAAATACGGGACGCTTTCGCGCTTATCAAGGCCGATATTAAAACGCTGCGTAAAGCGCTGGCCGATTTGGCTCGGCGTTACCGGGATACGCCGATGGCCGGCCGCACCCACCTGCAGCAGGCGTTGCCCATTACCTTTGGCTATAAGGCCGCTATCTGGCTCGATATTTTCGACCGCCATGAGGAGCGTCTTGCGCAGGCCAGTCCGCGAATTCTGGTCGGCGAATTCGCCGGAGCCGCCGGTACGCTGGCCTCGCTGGGCGATAAAGGGCTGGAAGTGCAAAAGGCCATGATGGAAGAGCTCGGCCTGGGCGTTCCGGTTTCAACCTGGCACGTGGCGCGCGACGGTTTTGCGGAAGCGGTAAACCTGTTGGCGCTTATCACCGGTTCACTGGGCAAAATCGCTTACGACGTCATGCTGATGGCGTCCAACGAATTTGGCGAGCTGTATGAACCCTTCGTCAAGGGCCGCGGCGCCAGCAGCACCATGCCGCAAAAACGTAATCCTATCTCCAGCGAATTAATGCTGGCCTGCGCCAAAGGCGTGCGTCAACAGGCGGGATTAATGCTGGACGCCATGGTGCAGGATTTGGAGCGCGCCACCGGACCCTGGCACGCGGAGTGGATTGCCATCCCCGAAAGTTTCGTGCTGACCGCCGGCGCGTTGCATCAGGCCAAATTCATGTTAAGCGGCCTGATTGTCGATGAAAAAGCCATGGCCAGAAATCTTGATATGACCAAGGGGTTGATCGTCGCCGAAGCGGTGATGATGGGGCTGGCGCCGTATATCGGCCGTCAGGACGCGCACGATATCGTCTATGACGCCTGCCTCATCGTCAATGAGCAGGGCGGACGGCTTGCCGATGTCCTCAACGCCATGCCCAGCGTCTCCAGCCGCCTTGATCCGGCGTTAATTGAACAGCTGACCAATCCGGCCAATTACCTTGGCATGGCCCCCGCCATGGTCGACCAGGTATTGAAAAGTTCGGCCGGTCGGAATTAACCCCTGGTAATCAAGCTACCTAGCGATTGAGGAGATGATAATGTCATCTGAATCATCCAGGGGGAAAAAGATAACCGCGGCGGTTATTCCCATTGCCATCGGGTTAATTATCTGGTTTTCCCCAATACCAACAGGACTGACGCCCCAGGCATGGCATATGTTCGCCATTTTTGCCGCGACTATCGCGGCAATTCTGACGCAGCCGTTGCCCTCCGGCGCGGTGATGTTAATTGCGCTCTGCGTGACCATCTTCACCAAAACGTTAATCGAAGCCAAGGCGTTATCCGGTTTTTCCAGCGGAACCGTATGGTTGATATTCTGCGCCTATATTCTTTCCCTGGGGTTTGTGACTTCCGGTCTGGGAAAGCGCATCGCCTATAAAATGCTCTCGCTGTTCGGCGGCAGCAGTCTGGGCATCGCCTATTCACTGGGCGTTTCCGATTTGATTATGGCCCCGGCGATGCCTTCGGTCACCGCGCGTTCCGGCGGGATAATCTTCCCCATCGCCCGTTCGATTAACGGCGTTTTAGGATCGGCGCCCGGCGAAAGCGGGAAAAAGATCGGTGATTTTCTCACCATGGTCTGCTTTCAGTTTACGCCGATCACCGGCGCCATCTTCTTGACCGGCATGGCGGCCAACCCGCTGGTCAGCAGCCTGGCGAAAAATTCGCTGGGGGTGGACATTACCTGGGGCGGGTGGTTTATCGCCGCGGTGGTTCCGGCATTGGTCTGTTTTTGCCTGATGCCGCTGTTGGTCTACAAAATGCTGAATCCGCAGCTAAAACGCACTCCCGAAGCCAAAGAAATGGGGCGTCGTTCTCTGCAGGAATTGGGCCCCATGACCGCGGTGGAGAAAAAGGTGACGCTTGGCTTTATTCTCGCCCTTGCCGGATGGGGAACCAGCCTGATTACCGGTTTATCCGCCACCTCGGTCGGACTCGGGCTGGCGGCCTATCTGTTCGCCGTTCGCGCCGTTGACTGGAAGGATCTGCTGAAGGATCACGCCGCCTGGGATACCGTTATCTGGTTTAGCGTGATCATCAGCCTTGCCGGCGGGTTATCCGACCTGGGCTTTATTAAATGGATGGCGGTGATACTCGGCAATTCGGTGCATGGCTTCGGCGCCATGCAGACATTTGTCCTGCTGGGCGTGCTGTATATTTATGTTCACTACCTCTTCGCCACCGCCTCGGGACACGTCGCGGCGCTGTATGTTCCCTTCGCCGCCACCGCAATAGCCGCCGGCGCTCCCCCCATGATGGTCGCCATCTGCTTTGGCATTTTCAGTAACCTGATGTGGAGCACCACCGAATACGGCGGCGGTCCGGGACCGATCTATTTCGCCCAGGGATATTTTGAACGCGCGCGTTTCTACAAGATCAATTTCGTCGTGGTTACCGTCAACGTTATCCTGATTTTCGCCGTCGGCCTGGCCTGGTGGAAATTGCTTGGATATTATTAAGCGAGGTTATAAACAGGCCGCACCAGCATAGGGGGCGGCCTGTTTAACGTTCAGCCGAAAATCATATCCGGCGGGCTTTAATCAGCCAATACAGCATACTGGCCGCCAACAGCGAATTAAGCGCCGGGATCCCCCATTCTATGTACAGACCTACCACCGCGCCGGCAATACTCGCGGCGATGGCCGCCCAACCGATCAACGGTGTATCGGCGATTTCAGGAAGTTTGCCTTCTTTTCTGCTGGCGGCGAGCAACTGCCGATGAGTACCTAAAATATAATAGTCGACCAGCATAATGCCGATAATCGGCGGGAACAGCACGCCAAGCAGGGTAAGAAAATCCACGAACCTGTCTAAAATACCCATCACGGAAAGAGAGGTGCCAATAAACCCAATCACCAACGTGATCGACATATAGCTGAGCTTTCTGCCGGTCACGCCTTCTATGGCGTTGGCAATGCCCAGCGATGACGAATAAAGATTGATGTCGTTGATTCTCAAGGTGGAAAAAATAACCGCAATCAGCCCGATTCCCCCGGCGGTTTGCGACATAATGGTCACCACGTCGGCGGTATTCAGCGCCCGGGCAATTAATATCGCCAAACCGTTGACGATAAATTCCCCCACGATGATCGACATAATGGTGATCCAGAAAACGTGGTTGCCTTTTTGGGAGTAGCGGGTCATATCGGGGGTAATTAAACTTGCCACAATACAGCCGCCGACCACCATGGTGGCTCCGGCGCTGATGGAAACGGCCGCGCCGGTGGGCGCGGAACGCAGCAACTCGGCGATATTGTGCCCGGTGAGGGTCATAACGGAGATATAGCCGACAATAAAGATAAACAGCGGAACGGCTATTTTCGCGGTAAATTTTAACGCCTTGAAACCAAAGGCGACCAGGATCGTCAACGCGGCGCCGGACAGGGCCGCCGACCAGCCGAAACCTAACCTGTCGTCGAGGGCGAAGTTGAGGGCTTTGGCAAATACGGCGTTTTGCACGCCGAACCAGCCTAACAGGCTGACGGCGATCACCACGCCGATCAATACGGAACCAACGCGTCCGAAGCCGCACCATCTGGCCAGCAGGCTGCCGGATAATCCTTCTTTCATACCCGCATAGCCAAGGCCCAGCGTTACCACCCCGAAAATCGCGCTGCCGATAAAAATCGCGATAAAGGCATCGTGTAGCGTCATGGCGTTGCCCAGTACGGCGCCCAACATAAATTGATCCAGCGCGGTCAGCATCCCTATATGGACCAATGCCACATTAAAAAAGGGCAGCCGTACATTCATCGGCACCCGGCTGACCGGGTAATCATCTATTCTTTCCATCTGAATATATTCCTTATATTTAAATAAATTGAATGCCTTTCTCTATGAGTGAATTGGGAACGTAATTATCCAGTCCCAGATGATGGCAAAACGCTTCAAATTGATTCAACGAATGGACGTTCGCCTTTTGATACATGCTATATACCCGGTTCTCGATGGTCTTATATGAAACGTTCATTTTTCTGGCGATCTCTTTATTGCTAAATCGTTGCAATATCAGAAAAACAATATCAAGTTCAGACTTGGTGAAAATGTTGGTGGTTAATTCGGTGTTCAGCGTGGAGGGCTTTTCGTGGTTAATATAAACCAAGGGCGACAGCGTATTAAGCTGCCTGGCGTTCCACATGGTTGCGATGCAAATCCGCTCTGTATTAAAGATGGGGATTTTCTCGCTAATGAACGGCGTTAGCGTTTTTTTGCCATACCAATAGTGGGTTTCGATAACGGTAACGCGCTGCGCGCTATTTTCCGTACGGCGGTCATGCTCTTTCAGGTCATCGGATAACTCAGCCCAATCGGCAGGAAACTCGTCATCAAACTTCCCTTCAACATCAAAATTCAGGGGAGTGTTGGTATAAAGATACGCCGCTTTATTCATATAAATATGTCGGGATTTCAAGTCTTTAATACCCCATGGCTCATTCAAGCACTCCATCATGGTAATAAGACTGCGGATATAATCATTCATACTTTTAGGCGACGATGGCATCCTGTCCTCCTTTTAGGCTAATGCTGACTCAGCGGATCGATTTTGCTAAATAGTGCCGCGTGTGCCTGTGGGCATATCCCGGCAGGTTTCCGTATTCGCGATACCCCAGTTTTTCGTAAAAGCCTCGCGCCTGAAAACTGAAGGTATCGACATAGGCCAGATGGCAACCGCGTTTGAGCGCTTCCTCTTCGGCTTTTTTCATCAGTTGGCTGCCTAATCCGGTTTTTCGGTATTCTTCGCCGACCCACAGATATTGAATTTCAAGGCCTCCCCACCAGGTTCTGGCCACCAGGCCGGCCACGATGGCGCCGGTCTCGTCCCTGAAGTTTAAAAATAATGGATGAATATCTACGGCGTCATATTTTTCATTGTGTTTCCACAGGCTTTGAATAACGAAGTCTTGTTCGCTTTGATCCGGCTTGTCGGTAATATTTAAATTCATTTATTATTCGCATCCTTATTATTAATATATAAAACTATCTTTTCAAATTTCAGAATTGGCTAATAACATAAATATTTTTCTGAAACAAGAGGGTTTTTCACTCGTTCTCACGCTCGCGTATTGCGCTATGGTAAGCAGCGCTATAAATACAAAGATAGAGATATTTATATAGTGTCAGATTAACCTGAGTGTGTGAATAATGTCCTTCACCAGGGGAACATATTCAGATGTGATACAAGGGGATGCCGTGTCGCCGAATCCCAGACTCTTCAAACAATTTTTATATAATTTGCTAATTGACCAACTTTAACCGTATAGGCGCGCATTTCAAAAACATAAATAACCCCCCGCGCTTCGATTGTGCGGAATGGCGAACGCCCCGTTCGGAGTAACCCCGCTTATCGTACACGGCATCTTCCATTACCATTCCATTTGGATACCGAGCCTAACCTTAGCCAGCGACCTGAAAAGCACGGTCATCGGCTCCCGGTATTCGCACTAGGCCCCTCTTATTCGACAAAGGAACAACCATGAATACTACCGAGAAGAGAGTTGCAATCGTCACGGGCGCCTCGCGGGGCATTGGCCGAGCCGCGGCAGAGCGGCTCGCCAGGGACGGGCTCGCCGTCATCATCAACTATGCCGGCAACGAGGCAGCGGCCAGGGAGGCGGTGGACGCCATCGCGGCCGCCGGCGGCGAGGTGAAGGCTTTCAAGGCGGATGTCGCAAATGAGGCGCAGGTCGAGGCGCTCTTTGACTTCACCGAGCAGGAATTCGGCGGCGTGGACGTCACCGTGAACAGCGCGGGCCTCATGACGACCAAGCCCGTCGTCGATTTCACCATGGAAGAGTTCGACCGTATGCACGCCGTCAACGTGCGCGGAACCTTCCTCGTGTCGCGCGAGGCGGCCCGGCGGATGCGCGCGGGAGGCGCCATCATTAACATCTCGACCTCGGCCGAACGCCAGGCCCTGCCGGCCTATGGTCCCTACGCCATGTCGAAAGGCGCCGTCGAGGGCCTGAACCTGATCCTTGCCCGCGAGCTTAAAGGCCGCGACATCACCGTTAACGCGGTCGGTCCCGGTCCCGTGGCCACCGAGCTGTTCCTCAACGGCAAGGACGAGGCGCTCGTCGAGCGGATCGCCAGCTTCAATCCTTTTAATCGGATCGGGCAGCCGCCCGAGATTGCCGAAGTGATCTCGTTCCTCGCCGGCCCCGCCCGCTGGATCAACGGACAGACGATCTTTGTGAACGGCGGCATGAACTGAGCCTCGCCTTCCGAGGCCGATTGCCGCTAGCGAGTTCGCGGGTTTCGTTCGCTCCCATTGTACGGGCAACCGTACAGCCTATTCGATTTGGGCTGTGTTGTCGGATATATTACTGCATGATAGATTAAAAAAAGCCCTAAGGCGGTAAGCGAGGATTCGCGAACGGGACGAGGGGCGAGACTTTCGGCGGCGACCATGAAATCTGTACCAAATCTCAAAGATGTGAGCGATCTTATCGCCGTAGTGGAAGCAGGCGGCTTCCGGGGCGCTGCCGTGGTGCGGCGCTCAAGCGCCTCTTCCCTCAGCGATGCGATCCGCCGGCTCGAAGCCGACCTCGGCATAAGACTGCTCAATCGCACGACGCGGAGCGTCACGCCAACCGAAGCCGGCGCCAGGCTGATCGAACGTTTGAAACCGGCATTCTCAGAGATCGAAGCGGCCTTCAACGACCTGCAGGACGACGCCAACCGCCCGCTGGGCACGCTAAGGCTAAACGTGCCCGTACCCATCGCCCGCCATGTTCTGCCCGGTATTGCTTCGGGATTTCTCGAACGGTTTCCCAGCATCCGCCTGGATGTCGTCATGGAGAATGACTTCAGCGATGTGATCGGGCGCGGGTTCGACGCCGGTGTTCGCTACGAGGAGCGAATCGCCAAGGACATGATCGCCATCCCCATCGGGCCAAGGCGTCAGCGCTTTGTTGCCGCGGCGTCGGCGTCCTATATCGAGAAGTACGGCCTGCCCGATCACCCGCGGACATTGCCTGTTCAGCATCGTCTTATCGGCAACCGATTTTCCAGCGGAGCCATATGGCCCTGGGTGTTCGAGCGCGATGGCGAGCTGCTGCGCATTATGCCGGATGGCCCTCTGATTTCCAGCTCCATCGATCTGCAACTCGCTTGCGCCGTCTCCGGCGCGGGTATCGTCTATACCTTCGAGGATTTTTTGCGCCCGCATCTCGAATCTGGAGAGATTGTGCTGCTGCTTGAAGAGTGGTGGCAGGAATTCGATGGCCCTTACCTGTATTACCCCAGCCGGCGGCACATGCCATCGCCCCTGCGCGCTTTCGTTGACTATATCAAGGAGCTGAACGCGGGGAGAAATGGTTAGCGACGACCGCACGTCCCATTAGGCGCCCGGGACGTGCTCAGCTGCGAGGACGATCAATTGCCGATAGCTCTCTGATCCATTCTGGAGCGCAAGTTGCGGAGCGCATTTGTTGATCCTCAGTCCACGCTCGACACCGTCTGGAAGGCGTTGCCGATACGATCTCACGCGCGGGCGGCGAACCGCGTTTCTGTCAAACGTGAGACATTGAATTTACGCATCAAACCCGCCGAGCGCGAGCTTATCGATCGGGCGGCGAAAGCCAGAGGGAAAAACCGCACTGATTTCGTACTGGAAGCCGCCCGCGCCGCCGCAGAAGAAGCGCTGATCGAGCAGCGCATCATTATGGCGGATCCTGACGCCTATCAGGAATTTCTTGTCCGCCTGGATCAGGCTCCTGCGCCACACGCCGCGCTGCGTAAAACCATGCAAACGCCCGCGCCGTGGGAACGGAAAAAATGATCTCCGCCCCTGAGCCTATCCACGCCGAACATGTACTATCTTCATTGTGTTGCGGCGTGGATTCTATGGACAACTGGCTGAAACAGCGGGCGATGAAAAATCAGCTAACCGGATCGTCCCGAACGTTCGTCTGCTGTGTCGGCTTGAAAGTGATGGCGTATTACTCGCTGGCGTCCAGCGCGGTGGCGACAAACAGCGCGCCTGGTCGTTTTCGCCGCAATATGCCCGATCCGATCCCGGAGGTGGTGCTGGGCCGTCTGGCGGTGGATACATCATTGCACGGTCAGGGCGTCGAACGGGCGCTGGTGCGGGATGCCGGACTACGGGTTATTCAGGTAGCGGAAACTATCGGCATTCGTGGGATGTTGGTTCACGCGCTGTCTGATGAGGCTAAGGAATTTTATCTGCGGGTGGGGTTCGAGCCTTCGCCGATTGACCCGATGATGCTGATGGTGACGTTGGGGGATTTGGCGGGGAGCGTTTAGATTTGCTTGTGTATTGCTGAAATTTTGGTGGCAATCCGCGCTAGTCCTATCTACAAATAGTGGACACACTGTTAAGTGAGCAAAATCGTTAACAGGTAAACCATGACGCAAGTAAATCCGTGAAGACAGCATTTTGTAATAAGTAAACTCCGGAGTTCCGCCAGCAAGCTTTGTCCTTCGCTGACCGTGTCGGCGTCGCTAAAGCCGTCCGTGAGCGAGGTTTGCATGACTCCCAACTCTATGCCTGGTGCGGCCTGCGTTAGCAAGCACCGTTTCCGAGTGGGAACAGGAGTTGGCTATTATTCTCTAAAAGGCGGCCATGGACAGCCCGCGCTTCACGACCTGCAAGAAGCGCCTGATATATCAGGATGGTCGCCTTTTACCGGCAATGCCGCCTTTGAAAACTGCCGGGTCTGTCGCTGGATGGATTAAGGCTTCCTCATACTTCATTACTTTGTAATCAACACCGCATTCGAACCCACCCTTTAACCAACAGGTGCATTTTGTTGATGCTTCATTGTTCGTGACGTTAAGGAGTTTATGATGAATCTGATTGATAATTGTACATCCACAATCATGGATGTTATATTAAAATATAATATCTGGAGGTGTTCAATGTATACCACTCGTCTGAAAAAAGTCGGAGGATCTGTCATGCTGGCAGTGCCTCCCGCTGTGCTGAAAACGCTGGATTTGTCGCCGGATAGCGAGGTCGGCGTGACCGTTGATAATGGCTGCCTCATCATTGAACCTCAAAAACGGCCTCACTATTCGCTTGCCGAACTACTGGCGCAGTGCGATCCACATGCTGAAATAAGTGATGAAGAGCGGGAATGGATTGACGCGCCTGCCACAGGGAAGGAGATCCTGTAAATGGACAGAGGGGAAATCTGGCTCGTTTCACTAGATCCCACAGCCGGACATGAGCAAAGCGGAAAACGCCCGGTGCTTATCGTTTCACCGGCGCCGTTTAACAAGATCACCCGGTTGCCGGTGGTTGTTCCCGTCACCAGCGGTGGAAACTTTGCCCGAACGGCGGGTTTTGCCGTTTCACTGGATGGCGCGGGAACGAAAACGACAGGTGTTGTTCGCTGCGACCAGCCCAGGACCATTGATATGGGGGCCAGAAACGGCAGAAGGCTGGAGCGTATCCCTGACAGTATCGTAAACGAGGTACTGGCCCGACTGGGAACAATCCTTAGCTGATGGCGTTTTATGTTAACTATACGGGGGCGCTGCAACAGCGCCCTTGCTTATTTGGACTGAATGATGTCCCGGCAGCGAATAACCTTTTCTTCCCCAAGATAGTTTTTACTTTCAGCAATCGTGGCGACGATATAGGCTCTGCCATGCAACAGGTTGTCTGCGGACAACACCTACGCTTCATGACCTGCAAGAAGCGGCCTGACATGCAGGCTGGTCGCCGGATACGGCAATGCCCCTGAAAACTGCCGAACCGCATCGCGGTCGGGGTCATACGTTACACACGACAATTTATTGCCACGGCTTAACGCTGCCGAACATTTCCGGACCAACTGATTATCAGCGCCTCTAACCTTTATGAACTGCGGCCTGCAAAGACAGCGGCTTTGCTGTCGCGTGGCCGCAATCCTGCACCAGAATTCCAATTTTTAATCACTGCGCCAGTCCAGTGCGTCACTTTAACCGCGTAGAGCGGGAAAGTGACGCACCAACGTCCTTTCACTGCACCAGACAATTCAACTGCGCCAACGCACGGCGGGATTCTGACACCGTGATTTCACCCACTTTCACTCACAGGAGAACTTGAACCGATACCGGAGGGGGATCAGGACGATCCGGGGGATAACCCGCGCCAGCGGGCGGCTGCTCAGAGAGCACAACCGAAGCCCCACAACACCTCAACGGCTGCCGCCCCGGCGCTCAGGTATCGTTCGTAGCCAGACCCATCATTCAGGGCTATCGGCCTACGCGCCGGGGAAAAGTTGTATCAGATTTTGGAGTTGCGGCAATCATGAAAGGGGGAAATGAAAAAAATGAGTTTTCTGGAGCAGGAAATGAAAACGCTGGCGCGGCAGGGCGGGATGATGTTGGGTCACCACCGGGGTCACGACGCCATCCAAATCGTAAGCCGGATTATATTTGATTACGCCGTGCTGGACGGCGTGGCGCATGATTTTGGTCAGATGCTGACGCACCCGTCCGGCGACGTCATGCACGCCTTTATCGTCGATGGTTTTAACCAACTGCGCCAGATGTCGGGTCTCAACCTGCGCGATATCCATCGCACCGATCGCGGGGAAAACGTAGCGTTTCAGGCAGGTGAGGATCTTATCGGCGTGAGCGTCCGACCAGAGCTTAAGGCAACTGGTGTGCCATGCGGTGGCGATGTACTGAAAGGTGCGGGATTCATCAACGGCGGTGTTATCCGTTTTGCGCATCAGGGAAGGGCAGAGGCCGGACGCCAGCAGCTTACGCGCCGTGTCGCGCTTTTCACGGGCTTCCGCCAGCGTAGTTTGCGGGTAGGGGCCAAAAGCCAGACGGTTTTCCTTACCGCCGAAGCGATAGCGGAAATACCATAACTTAGCGCCGCTGGTGGATACCGTCAGGTACAGACCTTGCGAATCGGTAAGTTTGTAGGATTTTGCGAGAGGTTTGGCTGAGCGGATTTTACTATCATTCAGGGCCATGTGAGGGTCTCCTTCGTTCATCGAACTGAACGACCCGCAATCTGACCCCAAATTTTCCGGATACGAAGGGATAAATCAAAACGCATCGGGAAAGATTTTTACGCCAACCTATTGAATTACATACACATAGGGATTTATAAGGAAGCATAAAAAAGGAAAGGTGGTGCCGGACTCGGGATCATATCCACGATTAACATGCTGTTTGTTATTGTTTTAATTGCGAAATTCTTGAAACAGCGCCCCCACTAAGGCCCCCATAAAAAATCGCTTTGTTTTTGTGATGGTTATCACGAAAAATAGTCATTTAGTGAATTGGCTTCGTTATATGTAGAGTCATGTCCACATAGCGGGTCCTAAAAATGAAAAGAACATACCTTCCTGCTTGTACATCCACAGGAGCTCCGGGGCAGAGCGGCGTCGATAACGAATTACCGCCCCACATTCGTTAGTTCTCCACCATCAACCGGGCAAGCTTGGTAAAAATCGAACTCTTACTGCTTTCGCCGCTCCTGAGCATATCCAGGGTGAAGCTATTGAGGTAAACGCCAGTTAACTGGTGGCTAAATACATCTACGGCTTTGCCCCGGGCATCCCATATCAGCAGATTTTCCACTAGGTTAGGCCGTGCAATAGTAGGATTTGTAGGCTGAGCATCGCTCACCAGAACAAACACCCCGTTCTCATGCGGTTGCAGGTAAATATGGTGGTGCTTCATCTTTTGCGCTTTGGTCAGCGAGTCGTGTTTCGAACGGCCTGGTGATATCAGATAGGGCAGTACGTTTTGTTCCGGTTTTGCCGAGCGAGTAATGGTATACCCGTTAAATTTATCCCCTTTACGCTCCGTCAGCGCTTTTTCTTGCTCCTGATAAGCGTATGAATCGACGATATTAAGTTGAGCAGGGCCAATCAGGCGCGGCACGCGCGCGCTGTTGTAGGTGGTAAGCAGGACGTCTGCGGCGTGGTCGTAGAGATAGAAGCTTTTGTCGAATATTTTTTTTAGCCGTCCCAGTGGGGGATGATCAACCGATAACCAATCTAATTTACCTTCAGCGATCCCGGTACTTACCACTCTAAGCTGGCCGTGCTCTACTTTCAGTTCAACATATCCAAGCAAAGGGAGATTGCCTTTCGTTTTACGTACCGCATAGGCGGTATAGTGGCCGTCCGTCAGGTCTGACAGTGGAATATGGTGCTGATTGAGTAAGCTCTCTTTGAACCATAGTTCGGTTTTTGTTCGGCGTACCTTACTGTTTAGTAAGGTAACTGCTGACTTGAGATGGCTGCGAGGCTTCGTAAGATCGATTTCGTATTGAGCAGGGTTGTTAGCCGATCGTTCATTAATAAAATCAATCGCATCCAGTAATTTGCGATCAATATTCATACCTTGCAAGACAACAGGCAGCGGCTGCTGATTTAACCATCCTTGCAAACGATCCAGCTTAAGCTGGGTGTAGGTATCCCAGTTGAGTTCAGGTTGTTTCCGAGCGTCGACAAAGGCAGCATAGAAATCACCATACTCAACAGATTCATTATCTTGCCGGCGGATACTGTTGCTTCGTTCTTCATCTACCGCGTTGAGAACCAGAATGGACGTATTGGCAGGCAGCTCAGAAAAGCCGGTTTGCTGAGAATGTATAAGCGACTCCAGCGGCCAGAGTTGATATCCGGGGAACTGGCAGGTTAATGCGTCAAAGAAACAAGCTTCTTGCGTGGCGCTGAATTCGACGCCGTTATTAACCACCAACAGCGTATTAGTCAGCTGTTGATCTAGGTCGGTAGTGAACTGATTGACCTCGTGGGTGGCCTGAAATGGGATAGGCTGGTGCGGGATCTCTAGTACACTGAGCTGCTCGCAGGCAGCATTCATGACCACGTTATAGGTGTAGGCCTGGCATTCGCCATAGCCGCTGCGTTCACGGAAAAAGTCCAGCTTGCTATCCCGGGCATCAAGTTTACGCCGGGCTTTGAGCCGACGATTATCGATGTTAAACCACACGTGAGTATCTTCCAGAGGGAGATGCAACTCATCCGCTGGTTCAACCAGAAATTTTCGTTTGTGCAGGGTAAAGGCGAGTTCGTTATATTCTGATGCGTAAATATCGAGTTCGAATGCCTCCATCACTCCAGTGCCGCTTTTCTGCGTGACGGGCTGACTCAGGCGAGCGTTGAGATAGAGCGTCGAGTTGAAGTAGGTCGGTGATACCGAAAAGCGTTCATTGGCTTGTTCCAGCATTACCATTTTTAAATGCAGACTGAACAATCCCTGAATCAGGCGAGACAAGTCATAATTTTCAGCGGTGAGCTGCTGACAAAGCGTTTCAATGCGTTCTGCCAAAGTCCGATGAGCCGGGCTGTTCGGTGCAGCGGCAGGCGCCAGGAAAAAATAGACGTGCTGGTAATTGGGTAAGAGATGTAGCTCATATTTTACGTCCTGCCCGGCATCCAGACCAAGCTTCTGCCGCACACAGGATTTAACCTCCTGATGGATACGCGCATAGTAATCAGCGGATTTTTCTTTTCGCTCTTTAGTAAAGCCCTGAACCATAAAGTCTATCGTATATATATTAGATACCGGAGCCAATAGACGTTGGATGGTCGTCAGCTGATCTTCTCCAAGCTTGATCAAATTAGTGCGGGCAATCGGGGTATCTGTCAGCTCATTCAGATTAGGGATCATGACGCTTTTCCTTTAGTCGGCAATCTTTCTATACCCAGCAGGGTTAGTAACATCGGGTTAATGTCCAGCGTAGTGCGCAGTTTCGATCTTTCCTGAGAACGTCCGCTCTCTCGATTTTTGGGCTGATAATACTGGTAGTCAGTCTGCAACAGATTAAGGTAGTGGATCGTGTGATCCACGTTATCCTGCCACATCAGATTATTGGGGTTCTGGCTGTAGGCGACGTTCAGATAGATAAATCGAATACGTTCGTAACGACCTGCCAGCGTCGCCTGGATCTGTTTCTGCCCCTCAGTATCCGCCTTTTGGTTGGCGATATTGCGGATCTGGCGAATCTTGTTGCCGCTTTTCTCAAGCGTTTCTTCTGCTCGCGTCAAATCGTCCAACTGCGTCGCCCAGCGTTTAACGTCGATGCAGAGCAGGTCGTCACCCACTTCAATAAAGCGGTCAAAAAACTCATAGACCAACGGCGCAAGGCGCTCAAATACCTGCTGGTCGGTAAGAGGGGGTACACCATAATGTTTCAGCACCTTATCAAAAAGAAATTCGCCGACATTGCCTTTGAGCAACGGAACCAGCCTGGGGTTGGGCACCCATTTTTCGAATGCCGTTTTCTGAATCCTGTCGCATTCACTAATCAGCTCACCCACCAGGTTGCCGGGGGTATAATCGACATCGTTTCTGTACTGCGGGAAGAGGGTGAGTTCTGGCTGATATACTCTGGCACCGCCAGCAAAGTCCGATAGAGCGGAATAATCGCCGTGGGCAAGTCCATCTGGGCCGCGTTTGTGGCAAAGTAAAATAGTTTGGCTGCCCTGTTGGCGATCGATAAACAGGGCATTGTGGATAGATTGCATTTGTCGATTGGCGGCATACAAGGGATTAGCCTGGAGTTTTTCCAGCCAGCGCTGGGGATCGCTAAAGGAGTCAGGATCACGGAATAAATTACACAGTGCGAGATAATCGACATTGCCCACGCGTACCTGATTTATCCAGTCGGTTTTCAGGACTCGTTTGTGAACCGCATCGATGCGGCGACCATTTTCTACGATAGCCTGTTCAAACACATGTCGCTGTTCTGCATCACTAAATGACTGGCTCTGACTCAGTTTTTCGCACTCCTCCATGAGGCGGTGGTTAAGCAAGGACATGCTTTCTGATACCACTTCGTTGCCGCTGTCTTCACTGAGGGTGGCGAACTGGAATGCGACATTACGGAATACGTCGCGGGGTAAAAAGATTTCTGTTTTCAATAGAGTATCGCGGCGCTCGACCCGACCTACGGCCTGCACGACGACTTTGAACAGGCTCATATCATGTTCGGCCATCAGCAGGCGATAATTTTCACCCTGGGCGAAATTAACGCTGAAATCGGCCAGCTTGTGGACGGTAATATCGTCATCGGCGTAGTGTTTAAGCACGGTGACGTAGTTGGGTAATGTATTAAGGTTAGCGCTGTTGTCCTTTACTTCGCTATAAAACGAGGAGTTGATGAGTACCAGGCGTTGAAAATCGACATCCAGACGCGGCGCACTTGTATCATTAATATCGCCGTCATGGTATTTAACAAAGTAGTTGAGGCCGGTGCCCGCGCTTTTGTAGCTGCTCATAAAAACTAGTACGGTGTTGCTGCTATCGATATAGGTTTCGCGCCTGATATCTTCGATATTGGCCAACGGTGAATCGAAAAAGACCAAATGGACAGTGTGACGCCCTTTGAATGGGGTAAAGGTCAGGATCTGGTCATGTTTCTTACTATTATCCGTTTTTTCGTCGCACCGGGAGTACATACCGTACTCTTTGCGCCATGCTGTTTGATGCGTGCGCCAGGCGCTGATAAAGGCCCGCTTAAACGCCCCTGAAAGTGACAGAATCAGGCTGTTTTTACCCTCGTAGGCGGCAAGCAATAATGCTTCCAACTCCCGGTAGTACTGACGCCGTTTGTAGGTATTGTTCAGGTCGTATTCCAGCGATTCTTTTAGTGCTTTGAAAAAGTCGTTATACACCTTATGAAAAGTGTCGCTGTTCTGGCAGATATCGGTCAATTTTAGCTGCCTATCATCAAACACCCTGAAATTGACATTGCGGATACGGGCCCTCAGCTCGCGTAATGCCTTAAGCGTATCGATATCTGCTGTTTCGCGTTCAACGATCTGGTAGCCAAAGTCGCGGCTATAGTGCGCCAGGAAACGACGATTGAAGTTACCGTTTTTGGTGTGGCTAAAACCGCTGGTGGCGCTCAGCCCAATCACTTTATTGTGCGTGCCGGTTAATAAACGCAGCAGCATGACTTCGGGCAACTCTTGTACCAGATCCATCTCGAACGCCAGAATAATTGTGCGCTCGGCTCCCCTGTTCACGTAGTTGAGTTCAGCTATCGGCGTCATCGTGAATACAGTTTTGGGCTGCAGGTAAGTGTAGAAATGATCAATCAACAAGTTTTCATCGGTGGTGCGATCGAAGATATGGCGCACTACGCCGGCCACGTTATTGGCTGCGTCGACAAACTGGCCCAAAGGCGTATTCTGGCTGCTGGAGTTATCTTGGCCGCCATTTTTTACCCAGCGCTTAAAGTCGCGGTTGGTGATTTCAGAGCAGGCGGCAAGGATGACGGAGACTAACTGGAACAGATCATGCAGGGTGGGGTTAGTGTCGCTGGCATCATTTTCAACTTCGTAATACAACTCGGTACGCGTTATGTCGCCTTCGCTGTTGCGCATACGAATGCGTTTCAGCCCCTCTTCATTGACGTACATTTTGGGGTTAAAGCTGAAGACGTTGCGGGTGATTGAAATGATGCGTTCGGCGGCATCGCCGTTGACTTCAAATGCCCCCAACTGGTCGCGAAACATCTCCAGTATCGATCCCAGCGTTGTACCGGATGAGAGTTCGCACTTTTCTGCCAGTAAATTGCGCAGAGTGGAGATGAATTTGACCATCTCTTGCTCAAAGGTCGTTTGTGCTTCTTTAGGCTTGTTTCGGCGCTCCAGGCTGAGTACCGCGTTGTGAATGCGTCCTGCAACGGAGATAACGTGCGCCAGGTTATTTTCCTGTGTGACCAGTTTCACATGGCACGTTTCTTCAAGGCGGGTGTAGGCTTCATGCAGTTCATCGATTATCACCGTGAAGCGGATATTCTTGCGGCGAAAAGGGCAGTCTGGATTGCGTCTGAAATGTTCATTGCGAAGGTAAGCTGCCTGTTCGGAGTGACCTGCTGCCGCAACGGTGCTGATCTGCGGATCTTTGGGTTTCAGCTTGCCGCCAAGGAGCAGGTCAAAATCCACGGGCTCAAAACGCACGCCTTCGCCTCGTTGACGAGGCGTCAGGCGGTAAGTTGATGTGTCAAACTTGTTGGTGGTCATTAACAGCACCGACGGGCGGTACTGGCAAACTTCGAAAGGCAATACCTGCTTGATAAGCTCGAAGTAGACTTCGTGTACGCTTATTTTTGCAGGTTTCCCCTGCATCGCGTTAAGCTCTCGTTTTCTGCGAGCAAGCAGTCCGCGGCGAATATATTCTTGAATGGAGGTGTCTTCACTGTCCGGCCCAAAGAGTGCTTTACAGGCTGACTGAATCGCATCGCGGATATTGTGACGGCTGTTTTTAAGTTGCTCGTCGAGCATTTCCCTGTCGTAGCGGGTATCCTGGGTGCTATATGTCGCCAGCTTTGCTAGCTGTTCTTCACAACGATCGATTTGCGAGACATGATAATTGAGCGAACGCATAGCGCCGCCGATATATTTGCTGCCTTTCGCCCCTTCGTACCACTGAATATAGCGGTTGCGGTTTTTCAGGCCAGAGGCCCAGTCCATAAAGTCGAGGTCGGCAATATCTTTACGGGAGAGAACGCAAATGAACTCACCGCCAGCAGCCAGAATGTTATTTTTCTGGCTGCTGGCCAGGTCGATTTGTGATTTTTGCGGTGACATGAACAGCAGGTTGGTAAAGCCACCATCGGGAAACAGGTAATCTGGCTTCTGGGTTTGGGCGAAGCGCGTCAGATAGTCGACGTATCCCTGAATTACGCCATAGCTTTTGCCGAACCCCGTGCCGTCTGAGCTGAAAATAACCTCCGCGCCATCGCGTTCATGGGCGTCGTAAAGCTGGGAAACCCTGGCGCGACAGGAGTTAATCTCTTCAATCAGCGTCGTATCTGGCGTTTGGCTGGAGATGAGAGTTTTCAGGTTATTATCCGTCGTTTTCTCGCCAACGCGTTCATATTGACGATAGTTATTGAGGGTGATTTGGTCGCTTTCGATTAGCACCTTTTCTATCTGCATGGGGGCAAGATGCAGAGCTGTTGCGATTTCATTGATAGTATTGGATAGTGGCTCGTGCGGATTGCTAATCGTGAAGTAGTTTAGCGCTGCTGCAACGGTCTCTGGATGCAATGCTTTCCTGAGCGTCGGAAAGGTGAGACTGTAATCGTATAGCGCCAAATCATTGTTTATCAGGCAGCGGAACGGCTGTTTAGCGGGATCGCCTCCCGGACGTCCGGCAAACTCCAATATTCCAGCTAGTCTGAAGCGATGTAGCAGCGCTGCTGCATCGCGGTCAGGTGAGTCAAATGCTGTGTGGAGTTGCTGACTAAACGGCATCGTGGCATTTAGACGCTCATGGCTGACCAGTTCGGAAAAGTGCTGACGCACAAGGGTTAGCAGCTTACAATCTTCCTCAATAGTCCAGTTCTTTCTCATTTTCTTCCCCTTAATGTAAATGCCCCCGCAGCCACTCCGTAACGCGTTCAACATTAAAAGCGCGTAACCCATACTCCTGCGTCAGTAATCCTTCCGGTAAATACTCATCATATTTTTCGAGACACTTTTCAGCGATGCTTTCGGCGAGACGAGATTCGGATGGCAAACCTTCCTGAAGAGCGCAGGCTAACGCTTGTTTAATCTCTGTGACCGTGGTTTTTTCCACTTCAACCACACCAGCAAATGAGCCCGCCTTGAAACCGCGCTGGATAAGTAATGCCGACAGCGTGTTTACGATTTGATCGCCCTGCCAGGGAAGAATGTAGACATGCTGCCCCTGCTGAATAAAGTATTCAGAAGCCAGATTATTGTTGCGAAAACAGTGTAGCCCTTCATCAAACAGGCTTCTGGCGGTGGAGTCGGCAAAATCGGCCTTGCGATCGCCAATGGTGATGCGGTAGTCACCTTCCTGATAAATGGTGAGCATTTCCTGGCGGACGACATCATGAATGGACATCCCTTTCCCGCCAAATAAAGGTGGCTGCCCGCCTTTTGTCGCCTCGACGTAAATAACTTTTTTATCGCTATCGATATCGATCACTTTCCAGCGTCGTCCGCCGAAAATAATATGTTGGTCAGGCATCAGTGGAGAATCAACGGGGATAGAGCCCAATGTTTTGCTCCCCGCCACAATACGAAACTCTTCCGGCGTGCTGAACACGGCGTAGAAGGTGTATTGATTAACCTGACGCTCACCTTCCACGCCCAGTACCAGTTCGCCGCTTGATAGCTGAGTCAGAAACTGGAGTTCTCCCATATGCATCAACAACGTTTTGAAATCATCGATTCTGACTTTCTGAAATGGCCCTTGTTGACATAGCTGCGACCAGAGCTGATCCGCACGTACGCCTCCCCACTGTGCAATGATCGCCAGGATCTGATGGAACAGGGTGGAATAGTGCATCTGCCGGGTATCGGCAGGCTCAAACCATTTGCTGCCGATAAGTAAGCGGATCATGGCCAGCGACTGAACAAGCTGGAGCCTGAGCTGATCGACAATGCCCGACGTTGGCGTCAGTTCATGTTCGGCAATCAGCATTCTCAGTACGGCAGGAGAGTCGCGCCTGCCGGAACGTCCCATTCGTTGGCGCAGACTGGCAACGGAATGGGGGGGGGTAACCTGCACGACAGAACTGACTTTGCCGATGTCGATACCCAGTTCCAGCGTCATCGTACAGATCGCAGTGGTAGGTAAGTTGCCTTTCTGAAGCCGCTGTTCCAGCGTTTCACGTAGATCTCTGGACAGCGAGCCGTGATGGGGGAAGAACTCGTTGGGAACGATGTTCATTTCACTAAGATCGCTAAGCGTAGCGGCAATGCTTTCGGTCCGCTTGCGACTATTAGCGAACACCAGATGGGAGTCACCGCGACAGAAGCGAAAGATATCATGGCAGATTTGCGTCTCTGCCGACAGTGGGGGTTGCTGGCCCGAGGTGGCCAGCGGTTCCAGATAACCTTTTACCTGCACTTTTAATGTAGCGTGAGTCTGACTGTCGGTAATAATGTCGCAGGGCAGACGTTGATTTGGCCGCAGAGATAAAGGTACCTGTTCCAGTTCTCCCAGCGTTGCGCTTAGTGCGACCCTGGGTACTGGATTGTTGATTCTTCCCAAGAGGTGATCGACCCGGTTTAACAGAGAAAGAAGCTGCATACCCCGCTCAGAACCGATGAAGGCATGGAATTCATCAATGGCGATATAAGCCAGTGGAGTGAAAGCCTGCTTTAACCATCCCGCGTTGCGGATCAGCATTGCTTCCAGTGATTCCGGGGTGATAAGCAAAATACCGGCAGGATTTTTCTTCGCTTTTAGTTTTTTGCTCTGCGCAACATCTCCGTGCCAGGGCGTGATCGGCATTTCCAACGCATCTCCGAGGCTTTCCAGCCGTCGATATTGATCGTTAATCAGGGCCTTAAGCGGGCTAATGTATAAAATACCAAAGCCTCCCTGAACATCCGCGATAGCAGAACAGGCGGGCAGGAAAAAAGCTTCAGTTTTACCAGCGGCAGTAGCGGCGCTGATCAATACATCCCGATCGCCCGCTAATATCGGTGGAATGGCTTTTTTTTGCAGTTCCCTGAGGTCTGCCCATCCCTGCTGATATATCCACTTCCGAATGCATGGATCCAGCCGCTGGTATTCATTCATCATAATCTGAAATCGGTCAGTCCGTCCTCATCGGCATCCTCTGGAGAACTAATCTCATCCATATCGCTGGGTTTTTCCTCTGCGATAGCGACACCGGTAATCAACTGTGACCATTCAATGGACGGGTTTTGTTCCAGCACGGCGAGCATATCCAGAAATGCTTTAATCGTGTTCCGTGGCGTACGGAAATAGGCATCGCCGATGGTATTGCTACAGTGGCGTAAGAATGCCGTCAACGCATCATCAGGAACCAGATAGTTATCTACATCGCCGCCGGAATAAACGTGACGAAGGTTTTTCAACAGGATGTAGAGCTCTTCCGGCGTCAAGCTGGCTAAATGCAAGGAAGGGGATGAGTAATCAATCACCCCTGCTCGCTGAGCAAAGCTGTTTTCCGCCAGCCGTGACTGGAGCGCTTCGTAGCTATATAACCCTTTACGCGGATCGAACAGGAACTCCGGCGTGCCGCCGAGTAAAAAGCCGATATATTCAGCCGTTCCTTGTAGACAGTCATTCAGAATACGCAGTATCTGTTCATAATTAGCAACCCGGGCCTGCGTATTACTAAGCTTATACAGATTGACCATTTCATCCAGATTCACCAACAGACCGGCATACCCGGCGTGACGGACAAACAGACTCATCAGCTTTAACGAATCGTAGAAAGAGGCATCAGAGATAATTGTGCGCACACCCAGATCGTTACGTGCGTCGGTTTTCGTCGTGTATTCACCTCTCAGCCAACGGATAGCATTCGATTTTAGCGTCTCATTATCCTGCTCATGGCCCTGCCAGTAACATTCAATGACTTTGGCGAAATCATAACCGCCAACCATATCGGATAGGGCTGCGAGCTTTTGGTGAATAATTGCCGGAACCGGTGTGTTTGTCGTTTCTGCTTCTTTTCTGGCTTCTGTAATAAAGCGCTCAACCACGCTTAATAAAGCATTACCATCTGGCTTATTTCGGGTGGATAGATTTTTCATCAGCTCAGAATAGAGGTTTCGCGCCTGTCCGCCGGTCGCGTGGATACGGCGATCCGGGGATAAATCCGCGCTGACCGTTACCAGCTTTTTCTCTAACGCAATCGAACGCACAACGCTTAAAAAGAACGTCTTACCTGAACCGTATTCCCCGATAATCAGACGGAATCCCGCGCCTCCATCGGTGATGCGCTCAATATCCTGATACAGTGCTTTTATCTCGTTGACCCGGCCAACCTGAATATGCTGAATGCCGATTTTAGGCGTAACGCCTGACTTTAGTGATTGAATAATGGCGTCTCTTTCTTTGAGACGAATGCGAATGCCAGACATAAGTTATCCTTTGAGTTCTTGTGCTATTTCTAGGTCAACGTAAATATCACCGTCATCATCAAGTACCGGGGCATCAACCTGTTCATAAGACCAGTCATTAATCGCCTCAATCGCGCCGCTCACCATCAAATTAAGCGACTGACATAGCTCAGCGACTTCGTTTCGCGCCCAGCGTTCTTTTTCCAGCAAACGCAGGTAGAGCTGGTGATGTGCTTCATCGAGACCCGTGCCAGTATGTGACGGGATCTCTGCTGGTGGTTCGTTTGCGGGTTCATCTTCGGCAAAGATGGTGCTCAGCAACTGACGTACGTCCGTTGTGTCGGACTCGTGACGGGCAAGGGTCCGTTCATCAAGAGAAAACGTGCCGCTCGTCTCTGATGTGGTTTGTAACCTAGCTGTCGAGGTTGTTTCTGCGGTTGACAGGCGGTGGATATCGCTGGTGACGGTACTGCTGTCCAGACCGAGGCTGGCGTAAATTTTCTCCAGTTGCTTAATCTCAGCCGGATCGATTTTTCCATCTGCACAGGCGACGTTAATAATAACGTTGCCAATAGTGGACTTTTCTTTATTGCTGAGTTGCTCGATTTTGCCTTTCAGACCGGCCTGACTTGCAGGCGTATTGAGTCGCCAGGTAAGGTAGGCGTGCAGCGAGCGTTTTTCAGTCGGCGACAACGTGTCGTTATGATCAATCGTTCTCTCCAGTGCAGCCTGTTCAGCGACGTCCACACGCTTGTCCATTTGTGCAATCATTGCGCCCAACCGAAGCGCCACGGAGACTGACGTAAATTCCGCAGATGGTATGTAGAATTCAGCGTGCCCTTCTGGAAATAAAACAAGATTACCTTCTGGCTCTGGCCTGACAAGGTGATAGCGCATATCCGGTGCAATGCCGTAGCCTGCTCGCTTGGCGAAATTTTGCATCAGCTCGGCTTCTTTTTTATTGATCTTATCTGGCACAGGCATATCCAGTCTGGCCCAGAAACCAGCAACTGTTGCCAGCCCTGAATTCTCACGGATCCTCTCATCTGCCCAGTGTTTAAATTCAGCGAACATGTGTTCTGCATCTTCGGTCAGGATTTCATCGGGGAGAAGCATGATGGCGGCGACATCGCTTCCTGATGCATCTTTTTTACCGAGATAGCGGCTATAGGCATCCAGAGCGTTGATGCAGGATTCTGCAATGGGGATCAATTTCTGAATCGGTGCTTTTAAAACGCTTGGATCGGGGAGGTCCATCTGTTTTTTGACTTGGATCTCCCGGAGCGTACCGCTGGCTGGTGTATAGCTTAAATGCAACCGTGTTTTATTGGCTTTGACGACAATACCGTCACCATATTTTTGTGTATAGCGCTGTTTGAATAACGCAGAAAATTCAGAATGACATCGACGGGCAGGCGTGCGCAGTGTGTAGTCAGGAAAATAGTGTAGCCATGCCAGTGCCAGATCGGCGGAAACAGGTTGTCCTTTATCAACCGTAGTAGACAGATTAAGTCTGAATAGTAATGAACTCCTCGACGAGAAATATTCGTTTTCACTGTTTATCGAAAGGAGCGTTGGTCTGAGAATAATCATCATTTCCAGCAACTGTGTTGCATAATGCCGGAAGGAACCGCTCGCCTGAAACACGGTTCTCAGGCGGGATATTTCTTCAAATAACGCTTTGAATTCATTGTCAGAAATAGCTTCTTGTGTGCCATCTGCCAGTATGCGGCGCTCAAGACCGTAAAAATAGATAAAAACATAACCAACAGGACTGCTTGCATCGCTGCGGTCGCTTGCCAGCCAGTCAAGATAGGCGCCGCGACAGCGAGGAGAGAGAGTGGCAAAGCTGGGCCAGTATCCCAGCGACCCATCCTGATAATGTCGTGAAATATACTCGATGGGTAAAGCATCATTAACCAGAGAAGCATCGGAACCATCGTTATAAAGATAGCCATATTCTCCTGATGAATATGTTTTTAACTGTCCGCCGAAATAAAAATTACCGTGATTAATGACGACATTTTGAATTGTAACGCTTTCTCCCGGTTTGACCCATCGCGCTGGCGTGATATTGCGCCGGGCTGCGGTTTCTCGTGACTGTTCGCGGCTGGTGCTGTATTCAACGGTCTGCCCATTAACGAAAGTAAAGGTTGCCAGTTCGTCATCATCGGATGCCTGAGAATGCATACTTGCTACGCTATTGGTTGGCTTATTGAGAGATTTTTGTCGTGACGTATTATTTATTGGGCTGATGTTTTTGCTGTTTATTCTGGCGGGCGGCGACTTTTTCTTTTTGGAAAACAGAAACCAGATAACAGCCAGTGCAATAACAAATATCCAGAAGCCCATTCCGTGCCCTTAATCGCTGATGACGCTTCCCGGCATTATTCTACCATCGGCAAAGGCGGCAAGCATAAAACTGGAAGATAGATCGTAAAATCATAGCGCGACTGGGCTGGAGTACAAGCATAAAAAACGCATTATTCAGCAGGATTATGCCATACGGCAGGGGAACTGAAGATGAGAGGTTACGTCCGCGAATCTCGCATAAAATAATTGATTTCATCCTGAACATGGCGAAGACGGTTAGCAATTTCAGCAAATCCATCAGGTTGACGAAAAAACATCCCACCTTCAACAGCCGTCTGGTGATCCCCTAAGATTGCTGCGAACCGTTTAGCGTCATCAGGCACCAGAAGCAATTTTCCGACAGTGACCTGAGTAAAATCAACGCCCGGAACAAACCAGCGGCGTTGCTTCATCTCAACCACATCATGCATTGCCTCCAGCGTTTCATACGGACTGGCGAAATCATTACGCAGCAGACAATCCACATCGTACCAGTGGCGCGCCAGCCGCTCCGGGTTTGGTGCTCTGGTTTGCGTACAGAACTGGTGCAGCGCCGTTAGTTTTTCCCAAAGAATATAACCGGTGTCATAAGCATTTACGGTCGCGGTAGGTAGCTGAAGTGCATCCATTCCTACAATCGCGGACAGGTAGCTCACTACAGGCATCAGATCGGTTGGTTTACCACGATTTCGCCCGCCAAATTCCAGCAGAATATGATCGCGTTGATAAGCCATACTATCTTCCTTCACCCGTGGAAAATAGATATCTACTTTTTCACCGCCGCTGTCGGGTTCTATTTCTGCTTCAAGGCCTGGAATTTCATAAACCTGAAGGCGTTGATTTAGCCGTTCTACCAGAGCTCTTGTCCATTCTGTTAAGCGAGCTTGCTGCTGCTCTCTGAACCGACGATTTTGGCTGTTATTCCGCGTGCTTTGCTCCCAAGCCTGTTGTTCTTCCTCTTCTGAGTGACCCGCCAGATCTGCCCAGTGAACAGAAAGATCGATATCTTCAGAAAAGCGCTCGATCACGTTCCAGCATTTGCTTAACGCCGTTCCGCCTTTAAACGCGACAGATAAACCACCCAGCAGATCCTTATTAAAAAGCAGCCGAAGGATCTCCGTTACCCAGAGATCCTTTTCCAGAAAGCTGGCTCCCAGCCCGGAGGGATGCTGCTGTGCAGCGTAAGAGAGGATTTCCTGAAGCTCGCGGCGTTGTGATGCGCTCCGATAATAATCGAAAATGTTCATCAGAGCGCCTTTTGCAGCGTCATAAGCTGCAAGCGCCACGCATGAAGCGCAGGCTCATTCATTAATTTTCCGGCAATCTGTCGCGCTTTAGCGGACGGGATGCTCAGCCGATGGAAAGCATTCTTCAGCGTTTCCGGGAGGGTATGTTCCTGATTCAGACTCAGCAAACCGCGCATCAACTCTCCTTCAGGCCGGTTCAGCCAACGTAACCGGCTTGCTGATTTATGCTGGATCCGTACTAACTCATTGCCGACACGGAATTCTCGCGTAGGACCGTTGGACCAGTAGATGCGTTTAACCGGAGCCTGCGTTTGCAGCCCCAACCGGTAAGCGGCTTCCAGTCCCTGAAGGGCGATTTTGTAGCCGCGTTCTTTTGCCCATGCTGCGGCAACATCATTGGCGCTGGCAACAACCTTAACAGAGGGGATGTTCCTCAACGGTTTCGGCCGTGAGTAGAAACCGCGCTCAACCCGGACCAGCAGACCTTCTTTTACCAGACGACTCATTGCCTGTTGCACCGACGCACGGCTTCCCAGCGAATAAAATCCGCTGATGGAAAATGGTACACCACGCTTCATGCGGTGTACCCGCTGGCGGGCCAGGGCGGCAACGGACATTTATTATCCTGTACTGACGTTTTAATTTATATGTGAATTTATCATACTCCTTGTATAACATGGAATACAAGGATAATGATGTCAGTAGCTATTATAATATGATTATAATTTTTGAATGTATCGGGCAGCAACTGTCAGCCAATCGGCTTGTTGTAGGGCATAGGGCATACCTCAAGTAAGTGATTCGGGTGACTGAGCGTAGCCAACGCACCTGCAGCTTGAAGTATGACGGGTACAGCATGACTATCTCTCTATCCACGGCGCTCGCAGCTACCAGGGCGAAAAACCAGTAGAGTTTGATTTGAGGAAGTATGTCACTCTTATCTATGGACAAAACGGCTCAGGTAAGTCGACAGTTTCCGGGTATTTTTATAAACATGGCAGATCAGATTATGGTCAATGTGGTTTGCAACCTCCGCTGGATGTAAAATTTCTTGCTGTCAATTATTGATCGCGATATCTTTTACCCGCGCCTGCAAAATCGGGAGTGTTAGAAATTCTGTGTCATTCCAGTAATATATTCAAAAAAGGAATGATACATGACCCAACCTTTCGATTTCGACAAAGCGCTGAAAGCGCTCCAGTCTGGTCAGGCGCTGACCGGGAAAGATGGCATCTTAACGCCATTAATCAAACAGTTAACCGAAGCGGCGCTGGCCGCGGAACTTGACTCCCATCTGGCTCAGGATGTTCAAGCTAATCGAAAAAATGGCTCCGGAAAGAAAACCGTCAAAGCCACTACCGGCTCTTTTGAACTGGCCACCCCGCGTGACCGCAACGGCACATTCGAGCCTCAACTTGTCAAAAAGCACCAGACCACCCTGTCGGACGAGATTGAGCAGA
>NZ_JAKPCB010000086.1:0-84233 GCF_023347575.1 Brenneria tiliae
TTTGCCTGGCGGCGATAGCGCGGTGGTCCCACCTGACCCCATGCCGAACTCAGCAGTGAAACGCCGTAGCGCCGATGGTAGTGTGGGGTCTCCCCATGTGAGAGTAGGGAACTGCCAGGCATCAAATTAGAAGTAGCAGTGAAGTCCGACGGGCAGTTGACTACTCGATAGAGAGTAGGAAAAAAGCCGAAGGCTTTTAAACGTTGCGCAGCAACGGCCCGCAGGGTGAATCATGAAATGATTCATAAACTGCCAGGCATCAAATTAAGCAGTAAGCCGGCGAAATGCTGGTGAATAAAAGAAATTCGGTGGAGCGGTAGTTCAGTTGGTTAGAATACCTGCCTGTCACGCAGGGGGTCGCGGGTTCGAGCCCCGTCCGTTCCGCCACTTATTGCATAAGCCCTGAGTTAACGCTCAGGGCTTTTTTGCATCGATGATTTCTTATCCCCAGCCTGCTTCCGTATGTTGGCCGCATTAGTGCTGCCATGTATTGAAAGTCTACTATACAATCCTTATAACAGAAGCGTACCTTTGATCCATTAAAGGTGTTTTGAGGTACTGGAATTTATAGCAAGGCGTGGCGTGCGAAAAAAAACATATGCGATGAGGTATGTAGCTGGTCAGCCGGCAGAGCGTATCTTTCCCCCCGGAACAATGCATCATCTGGAGCAAGTGCTGCCGTCAGGTCCACTGCTGCTGGAGAAAGATGTTTTACGCGTCATGGTGTGGAATATCTTTAAGCAGCAAAGAATGAACTGGCTTTCAGTTTTACAGGACTTTGGCAGAGACGCGCAGCTGGTGCTATTGCAGGAGGCGCAAAGCTCGCCGGAGCTTATTCGTTTTGCAACCTCTAATTATCTTTCTACCGATCAGGTGCCGGCAATTATTTTGCCGCAACACCCTTCGGGCGTAATGACACTGTCCGCTGCTCAACCTATGTACTGTTGCCCGTTACGGGAAAAAGAGCCTTTGCTGCGGTTATCTAAATCGGCGTTGGTAACGGTCTATTCATTGCCCGACGGCCGCCAGTTGATGGTGATTAACATTCATGCGGTAAATTTCAGTTTCGGCGTTGAAGTGTACAGCAAGCAGCTTGAAACCATCGGAGAGCAGCTGATACACCATCACGGCCCGGTGGTAATGGCGGGGGACTTCAATGCCTGGAGTCAGCCTCGCATCAGGGCGCTTTATCGGTTTGCTACCAGGATGGCGTTACAGGAGGTGGGCTTTATTGACGACTACCGTCGCCGGGTGTTCGGTCGCCCTCTGGACTTTGTATTCTATCGGGATCTGACGGTGGTGCAATCCTCCATCCTGGTCACCCAGGCATCGGATCACAACCCCTTGCTGGTTGAGTTTCAGGCTTAATAGCTGGAAATAAAGCGGAAAAGGAATTCCAACCATAAAAAAACTGCCGTATAGGCAGTTTTTTAATCGTAAAGGCTTACGACTCTGGTTGGGTGTTTTTACTGACGTAAAGCGTCAGTCGATCGCCGGGCTGGATATTGGCATTTTTGTTGATTACCGTATTCCAACGCATAACATCAGCGATATTTACACCATGACGTTTGGCTATGCTGGCAAGTGAGTCACCTTTACGAACCTGATAGGTGATTGACCCGCCTTTACCGCCGCTGCCATTATCAACGTCAGACACTTGAGCAACTTGCAAGGTTTGACCAACCTTCAGCGCATTTGCGCTACGCAGATTGTTCCAGCTTTGCAAATCCCTGGTGCTGACCTTCAACCGTGCGGCAATGGTGGATAAAGTATCCCCAGCGCGCACCTTATACTGCGACTCCTGCGTTGACTGCGCCAGACGAGTTGGCTGGATCGCGGCGATATCGCTATCTGCCAGAGAATCCTTCAACTGCTCAACGTGAGCTTTCGGCACCATAATGTAGTGTGGCCCGTTAGGCGCGGTCACATTGCGTTTGTAGCCCGAGTTATAGCTCTTCAGTTTGTTCAACGGCAGGCCAGCCATCTCAGCTGCTTGCGTCAACTTCATCTGCTGCCCGACTTCAACTCTGGCCAATGCACGGCTTTCGTTTGGTTTGGGCAGGCTAACGCCGTATTTTTTGCTATTCTTAAGTATATCGCTCAGGGCCAACATTTTCGGAACATAGATTGACGTTTCGCGAGGTAACGCCAATGCCCAGAAGTTCGTTGGTTTGCCTTGTGCTTTATTGGCTTTCATGGCTTTCATGACGCGGCCTTCACCACTGTTATAGGCAGCGACGGTTAATAACCAGTCGCCGTCAAACATGTTGTTGAGGCGTTGCATCATATCCAGCGCGGCGGTCGTCGACGCGACTACGTCGCGGCGTCCGTCATACCACTGGTTTTGTTTCAAACCATAATTACGCCCCGTGCCAGGGATGATCTGCCATAGCCCTGCGGCATTGGCGGATGATGTGGCCTGAGGGTCAAAAGCGCTCTCCACTATGGGTAGCAGTACTAGTTCCATCGGCATCTTACGTTGTTTAATCTGCTCGACAATCCAGTACATGTACGGCTCTGCCCGTAATGTTACATCGTGGAGATAGCTCTTGTGTTTTAAATAACGCCTTTTTTGTTCGCGGATCCGGGCGTTTTCCGGAACCTCCATCTTCAGCTCGTCGCCAATAAAGTTCCACAGATCTCGTTGCGCGCCGCTGTCATCATCCAGCCATCGCGCCGAGGTCTCTCGACCCTCTGCGTACCTTGCTGCTTCACTTTGACTTGCCGAAGACAGACTCTGTGCATGCTGCTTGGGTTGAGAGGTATCGTTAGGCGGTACCTGGCAACCGGCCAGCAAGACTGAGGCGATAAGTATCGCTTTAGCCTTCATATGTGTGTCAAATAGTTGCTTAAAAGACGAGCAATAATACTTTGATTAGAGGGTTAGCACAACATAAACCTTTAGAAGCCGTCTTTCTTGCTACGTAGCTGAGCAAAAACTTGCAAGTTCTCTATGCTTTCAGGTTGTTGTGATGTTTTTCTTTTTAAATCAATATCATGACATCTAAGAAAAAGGTTGATTTTTCGCTCCAGCCCCAGGGTCGTCGGCAAAGTAGATTGTGACTTTTCGCGTATCTGTCTGATTTTATGAAGGTGAGCCGTAATTGTGGACTCTTCAGGCCAGACGGCATGAGCGAATTCCAGATTCGCAAGGGTATATTCATGGGCGCAGCAGATTAGCGTATCATCGGGTAGGTTGGATATTTTTTTAATTGAATCATACATTTGTTTTGGCGTGCCTTCGAAAATTCGCCCGCACCCGCCGGAAAAAAGCGTGTCTCCGCAGAATAAAAAAGGGTGGCTATAATAAGCAATATGTCCTGCCGTATGACCGGGAACGGCCAACACGGAAAAGTCCGAATTTAGCAGCGATAGGGTATCTCCCTCTTCAACAACGGTTGTTGCGCCGCTTTTTTGGGTTTCCCGGGGGCCAAAAATCGGCAGATGCGCATAATGTTCGACAATAGCGGCGACGCCCCCGACATGGTCGTGATGATGGTGAGTTAGCAAAATCGCCTCAGGCGTCAACCGATGTTTTCCGAGCGCGTCCAGCACCGGTTGTGCTTCGCCGGGATCGACGATGACACAGTGATTTTCTTTGTTACTCAATAACCAAATGTAGTTGTCCTGAAGTGCCGCAATACTGATAAGATTCATGGAGTACCTCGTTTTGTATCAGCCTGGGGAAGATAATAGAACATGAAGCCAGCACAAACATCTCAGACGGTTGCGGTTCCCGGCTCATGGGATGATATCCCCGGAGGACGATATTACCGCGAATCGCTTGAGAAGGCGCTGTCGCCCTGGTGGCCGAAGCTGTTCGGCTTTCATCTGTTGAAAATCGGAGCGTTGAGTGCGGCAACGAAGATAACGGAGTGCGCTATTGCGCATCAGGTCAATGTCGCGCCCGCCGGAGATAATGTGCAGGTTATTGCCGATCCGCATCAACTGCCTTTTGCCGAGAAATCGGTTGATGCCTGTCTGTTGATTCAAACGCTCTCTTATTCCGCCGATCCGCACCGCATATTGCGGGAGGTGGACCGCGTGCTGATTGACGACGGCTGGTTGATATTGAGCAGCTTCAACCCGGTGAGCCTGCTGGGGGTGGCAAAACTTATCCCAGGCTTAAACAGACGACAGCCCTATTGCAGCCGGATGTTTACGCAAATGCGCATGATGGACTGGCTCGGTTTGCTGAATTATGAAGTGGTCCATCATGCCAGCCTTCAGGTTACCCCATGGAGAAAAAACAAGGGAAAATTGAATAAACACTTGCCGGTATTCGGCTGCCTGTCGCTGATTATCGCGCGTAAGCGAACCATCCCCCTGAGCTTTACGCCGATGCGTGCCCGGCTTTGCAAGGTCCCTTTGCGCCGCACGGTCGGCGTGACGAAAACCTACCGTAGCTGAAAACCCGTTATTCGGGTTTATATCCAATATCATCCAGCGTTGGCGCACTGGCGGCGTTGCGGGCAAGTTCGTCACAGCGCTCATTCTCAGGATGGCCGGCATGGCCTTTCACCCATTCCCAGCGCAGCGTATGGTGCTGAATCGCCTGATCCAGCCGCTGCCAGAGATCGACATTTTTCACCGGTTTTTTATCCGCGGTTTTCCAGCCGCGTTTTTTCCAGTTGTGGATCCACTTGGTGATCCCCTGGCGAACATACTGGCTGTCGGTGCTTAGCACCACCTCGCAGGGTGAGGTCAGGGTTTCAAGCGCGGCGATGGCAGCCATCAGCTCCATGCGATTATTGGTGGTCAATCGATAACCCGCACTCAGGGTTTTTTCATGTTGCTTATAGCGCAGCAAGGCGCCGTAACCGCCGGGACCCGGATTACCGAGGCAAGATCCATCGGTGAAAATCTCTACCTGTTTAAGCATCTCTGGTAGACTCTTCCTTATGGTGAAAATGGCAAGTCTGACATAAACGAAAACGATGAGCACTGAAATTACGCGACAAATCGTCCTGGATACTGAAACCACCGGTATGAACAAACTGGGGGTTCACTACGAAGGACACAAAATTATCGAAATTGGCGCTGTTGAGGTGATTAACCGTCGTCTGACCGGGCGCCACTTCCATGTGTATATCAAGCCCGATCGTCTGGTCGATCCGGAAGCCTATAATGTGCACGGCATCAGCGATGAGTTTCTGGCGGACCAGCCGACCTATGCGGAGATTGCCGATGAATTTCTCGACTTTATCCGCGGCGCCGAGCTGGTCATCCATAACGCGATGTTTGATATCGGCTTTATGGACTATGAATTCCGAATGCTCAATCGGGAAATACCCAAGACGGAAACCTTCTGCAAGATAACCGATAGCCTGTTAATGGCGCGTAAGATATTTCCGGGCAAGCGGAACAATCTGGATGCGTTATGCGATCGCTATCAGATAGATAACAGTAAACGAACGCTGCACGGCGCTTTGCTCGATGCCGAAATTCTGGCGGAAGTCTATCTGGCGATGACGGGCGGCCAGACATCGCTGGCGTTCTCGATGGAAGGGGAGAAGCAACGGCAGGAGAATGAAAGCGAAAGCATTCAGCGCATCGTCCGTCCTGCCTCGACGCTGAAGGTATTATACGCCAGCGATGAAGAGCTGCTGGCGCATGAGAAACGGCTGGATTTGATCGCCAAAAAAGGCGGGAGCTGTCTGTGGCGCGGTGAATAGTATCGCGGCGGCGAGGGAATAGGCGTTCAGCTGAAATTATAAGCAAACAGAAGCGGTTAGTTATAAAAACCATTGACGTAATAGTAGCGCCATCTTAGTATTCATCCCGCTCGATGAGCGCAGAGTGGAGCGGTAGTTCAGTTGGTTAGAATACCTGCCTGTCACGCAGGGGGTCGCGGGTTCGAGTCCCGTCCGTTCCGCCACTTATCTATTCCGGGATGTTCCTATACATCTCTGGATGAATGAAAACCGTATCGCTGTCAAAGGCATACGGTTTTTTTTCGTCTCTATAATACCTCCGGCATAGCGGAGTATCCGGCGTAAAATGGCCCACGAAATTTCTCTTTCCGGCGCGTAGGCCATTTTTATGGCGCCCTATCCCTGACAAGATGAAAAAAACGCGGTACGAAACTAAAATCCAAACGTTGGTTCTTTATCTGAACTAAACTAAGATGACTTAGTTTATTAGTTCGTCTGGAGGCGTTATGCAAACCGTAAACATTCATGAGGCGAAAACCCATTTATCCCGACTGGTTGAGATGGCCGCGAAGGGGGAGTCCTTTATCATCGCCAAAGCCGGTAAGCCGTTGGTCAAAGTAACGGCATTAAGCGCGCCGGAGTCTCAGCAGGAAAGGCGGTTAGGGTTTATGGCGGGCAGCATCAATGTGCCCGATGACTTTGACCGGATGGGCGAGGGGGAGATTGAGCAGCTTTTCGGCGGTGACAAATGAAATTTTTACTTGATACCCATGTGTTGCTGTGGGCGGCTGGCATGCCGGAAAAACTGCCTTCATCAACGGCGAGGTTGCTTGGTTCGCCGGAAAACAAGCTTTTTTTCAGCGTGGTCAGTCTGTGGGAGGTAGTCATTAAGCGTGGGCTGGGACGTGACGATTTTCAGGTTGACGCACGATTGCTGCGCAGGGGGCTGCTGGATAATGGTTACAGCGAATTGCCTATCGCTAGTGAACATGTTGTCTCGGTCGAGAGTCTGCCTGCTGTTCACAAGGATCCATTTGATCGCCTGCTGGTGGCGCAGGCGACAGTGGAGGGCATTACGCTGTTGACTGCCGATGCGCTGGTGGCGCAGTATCCCGGCCCGATAAAAAGAGTTTAACGCAATAGAATAAATATCTCTGGCAACCGGTCATGCTACTGGCTTACGGGGCGGCGATCGGTAACATCGCAGGCGGCCGGATGACCGACCGCATGGGCATGGATCTCTGCTGGAGGGGGCGCGGCAATGCTGGTGCTGATCGGGCTGGGACAAACCAATTTCCTGGTCATAGCATTGGGACTGACTACCTATGACGCGATCTCGTCGCTGCAATCGCGCGCATCCTTGGACTGGAGCGCCGTCATCGTCCGCAGGCGTTGATGTGACTTCGGTAGACTACCGTCTGGCACCAAAAATTCATTTACAGTGGCAATGATTCTACGAAGCTCATAATTTTCTGGTATTGTCCATAATTGTAATGACAATTCCCAACATCAATCTTAGGCTTATTTTTTCCATGAAAATCACTACCGCAAGACACAAAAACATTTTTTGAACAAGCATAATCATATAAAAAATCGGAAAGTTTATCTGTATGATAGCTGGAAAAAACCTCAACCCCCTCCACTCCTACTGATAACATGTCATCAAGAGTTTCTTCATAGTTGTTTTTAATATTTGCACCTATATGAGCGATTATTGGAATGCCATTATTACCCTTTATAATTTCGATAATCCGTTCAAGCTTAGGGTAGTCCGCTGCTACATAACATGCTTTGCCATAACCGAAAAAATCCCAATAAAAGTTAATCAATGGCATATTTGAACGCTCACCACCATCTCTATACGGAATAAGTAATTTGTTACTATTATTTCTTTCATCTTGCAGAATCAATTCAGCCATTTGCTCCTCCTGTGGGATTTTTTCTTTAGCTAACTGATAAAGTTATTCTTCATCTATAAAAAATCCAAGAGCTTTTAGCTTATCAATTTTTAATGGTGTCAAGCCAAGTTGCAGTTCAAAGAAATTCTTCTCAATTAATTCAAAATCGGAAAAGTCATTGCCAATGCCATATCCAAGCAAATGAAAATTTTTCCCTTGAAACGAACAGTCAATTTCAGTTCCAGGGATAATAGTGATGTTATTTTCTGATAACCCTCTTTTTTTCACTTCGTTGATAGAATGAATCGAGTTATGATCGGTGATGGAGATTATATCGATCTCATTAGAGATACATCGCTGTACTAAGACATCAACAGACAGATCAGCATCATCACTATAATTTGAATGCATATGTAAATCGATCTTCTTCATAGCTACACCTTTTCATTTCTTAAAAAATATCGAAATAATTCTCTCTATTAAAGAGGTTTATGCTATTTAATACATGGCCAATTATGTCGATTAATACACGTCAAATATATCCAAGGCGGTTATAAAAAGATGATTATTATATCTTTTAGTGATCGGGAATCATATAAAGATATAATAATATCTAAAAATCTTAGTCATTATATGAATTTAACCATGGTTCAAACTGCTTGTATAATGGAAAAATTTCTTTTGGTGATAGGAGATTGGAATGGAGATCAGACAACTACGTGCTTTTGTCAAGTTAGCGGAATGCCTCAGCTACAGAGAAGCCGCTGATAAACTATGGTTGACGCAACCTACGCTAACTAAACAAATCAAGACGTTTGAAGATGAATTAGAACTAATTCTCTTTATTCGAGACAATCATGGCACTCAACTGAGTCCTCACGGACAGACTTTATATGATGATGCAAAAAAAATATTGGAGGAAATTGATAGATTTAAAATACGCTGTAAATACATGAAACAAGGAAAAAAGGGGAATTTATCGATAGGTTTTATTAATTCGGTTTCGGCGTTAATTCCTGATTTCATTTCCTCTTTTCAGGATTATTATCCTGAGATAAATATTCAATTGAATGATTGTTCATCCCCTCTACAGAAAGAAATGCTTCTTTCAGGGAAAATGCAGGTTGGATTCATGCGTTTACCTGTTGAACGACCGCTAGCATACAAAAAGATAGAGCAAGATCGCTTGGCAATTATTTACAATAAAAAAATAAATTTAAATAAAATGAAATTATTAGAGGCCATAAAAATATATCCCTTATTAACTATTGACGCAAAGACTTGTCCCGGTTCTGCGTTTCAAATTCACAATTTTATACTGAAAAACAAGATGGATGCCATATCCATTAATTACGTGAATAATGTAAATAGTTTAATTGCGATGGTAGAGTCAAAAATTGGAATAGGAATTTTATCCCAAAGCAATATTCCTTTAAATAACTCAAAAATTATTTGTGAAAAGTTGACTGGAGAATACGCTAGTTGGGATATTGGTTTGGTTTGGAATAACAATATTAATGACTTGCCCCGTGATAACTTTATTAAAGTGGCTCTTGATATTTTTACCCAAAAACCGCAGCTGAAGTTAACCTTACCTGATAATTATGGCGTTTAAATTAAAAAACAAAGTAAATATGCATAAATTATTATTCCTTTCGGAAGGATCAGTGTTCGCTTATTCCGTTCTTTATCACTAATTAACCTCCGAATAAGACATGAAAAACTAAACACGCCAGAGTCCCAGCAGGAAAAGCTGCTGGGGCTCTGGCGGGCTATATCAATGTGCCTGACGACTTTTACCTTGATGTGCAAAGGAGATATTGCGCAGCACTCCGGTCCGATACGGAGAGTCTGACGCTTTTCCTGGCGATTAAAAATCCCAATCCTCATCTTCGGTGTTTACCGCTTTGCCAATAACGTACGACGAACCGGAACCGGAGAAAAAGTCATGGTTCTCATCGGCGTTCGGCGAAAGCGCCGACAGGATCGCCGGGTTGACGTCGGTCATGCCTGCGGGAAATAGCGCCTCATAACCCAGATTCATCAGCGCCTTGTTGGCGTTATAGTGCAGGAATTTCTTTACGTCCTCCGTCCAGCCGACGCCGTCATATAATTCCTGGGTATACAGCACTTCATTGTCATACAAATCCTGCAGCAGATCGTAGGCAAAGTTTTTCACCTGCTGCCGGCGGGCGGGGTCCGCCTTCGCCAGGCCCTGTTGGAATTTATAACCGATGTAGTATCCGTGTACCGCCTCATCGCGGATAATCAGCCGTATCAGATCCGCGGTGTTGGTCAGCTTGGCGCGGCTCGACCAGTACATGGGCAGATAAAAGCCGGAATAGAACAGGAACGACTCCAGAAATACGCTGGCGACCTTTTTCATCAGCGGGTCGTCGCTGCGGTAGTGATTGAGAATGATGGCCGCTTTTTTCTGCAGCGACGGATTCTCCTCGCTCCAGCGGTAGGCGTCGTCCACTTCGCTGGTCAGGCACAGCGTGGAAAAGATCGAACTGTAGGAGCGGGCGTGCACCGCTTCCATAAAGCTGATATTGGATAAAACCGCCTCCTCGTGAGGCGTTACCGCGTCGGGCATCAGCGTCGGCGCGCCCACGGTGTTCTGGATGGTATCCAGCAGCGTCAGCCCGGTAAACACCCGAATGGTCAACTGCCGCTCCTGGGCGTTCAGCGTGCCCCAGGACGGAATGTCGTTGGATAGCGGAACCTTTTCCGGCAGCCAGAAATTCGAGGTAAGCCGGTTCCAGACCTCCAGATCCTTGTCGTCTTCAATTTTGTTCCAGTTGACGGCCTGTACGCGCGTTAACGATGTCATGATCAAATTTCCTTCAGCGATAGCTTATAAGGCGCAGGAGACGCAGCCCTGAACTTCAGTGCCTTCCAATGCCATCTGCCGTATGCGTATGTAGTAAATGGTCTTGATGCCTTTGGTCCACGCGTAGATTTGCGCTTTGTTGATATCCCGCGTGGTGGCGGTATCACGGAAGAACAGCGTCAGCGACAGCCCCTGATCGACATGCTGGGTCGCCGCCGCGTAGGTATCGATAATCTTCTGCGGCCCGATCTCGTAGGCATCCTGATAATATTCCAGGTTGTCGTTGGTCATGTAGGGGGCAGGGTAGTAGACCCGGCCGATTTTGCCCTCTTTGCGGATCTCAATTCGCGACACAATCGGGTGGATGCTCGACGTGGAGTGATTGATATAAGAGATGGAGCCGGTAGGGGGCACCGCCTGCAGGTTCTGGTTATACAGCCCGTGCGCCATCACGGCGTCGCGCAGCGCGGCCCAGTCCTGCTGGTCGGGAATGGTGATTCCCGCCTGTTCGAACAGTTGGCGTACCCGTTCCGTGGCGGGTTCCCAGCGTTGTTCAACGTACTTGCTGAAGTACTCGCCGGAGGCGTACGTCGAATTCTCGAAGCCTTTGAAGCTCTGGCCGCGCTCCGTCGCCAGCTGATTTGAGGCGCGCAGCGCATGGTAGGCGACGGTGTAAAAATAGATATTGGTGAAGTCGATCGCTTCCTCGGAGCCGTAAAATATCCTCTCGCGGGCCAGGTAGCCGTGCAGATTCATCTGCCCGAGGCCGATAGCGTGCGATGCGTCGTTGCCTTTTTCAATCGATGGCACGGAACCGATATGGCTCATATCGGAGACGGCGGTCAGCGCGCGGATCGCCATTTCCACCGTGAGGCCGAAGTCCGGCGACGACATCGCCTTGGCGATATTCAGCGATCCGAGATTGCAGGAAATATCCTTGCCGACGTGACGATAGCCGAGGTCTTCATCGTATAGGCTGGCGTCATTGACCTGCAAAATTTCCGAGCACAGGTTGCTCATATTGATGCGGCCCTGAATCGGATTGGCGCGATTTACCGTATCCTCGAACATCATATAGGGGTAGCCGGACTCGAACTGGATCTCCGCCAGGATCTGGAAGAACTCCCGCGCCTTGATCTGCGACTTGCGGATCCGTTTGTCGTTCACCATCTCATGGTATTTTTCCGTGACGCTGATTTCCGACAGCGGAACGCCGTACACCTGTTCGACATCGTACGGCGAGAACAGGTACATCACCTGGTTATTTTTCGCCAGTTGGAAGGTAATGTCCGGTATCACCACGCCAAGCGACAGCGTTTTGATGCGGATTTTTTCATCGGCGTTTTCCCGCTTGGTGTCGAGGAAACGCAGAATATCGGGATGGTGGGCGTTGAGGTACACCGCCCCGGCGCCCTGGCGCGCGCCCAGCTGGTTGGCGTAGGAGAAGGCGTCCTCCAGCATTTTCATCACCGGGATGATGCCGGATGACTGGTTTTCGATTTTTTTTATCGGCGCGCCGGTTTCGCGGATATTGGTGAGCATAAACGCCACGCCGCCGCCGCGTTTGGAAAGCTGCAGCGCGGAGTTGATGGCGCGGCCAATCGACTCCATATTGTCTTCAATACGCAGCAGAAAACAGGAAACCAGCTCGCCGCGCTGTTTTTTCCCGCAGTTGAGAAAGGTGGGGGTGGCGGGCTGAAAGCGTCCGCTGATGATCTCCTCCACCAGCGCGCTGGCGAGTTCGGTATTGCCGGCGGCCAGCGTGAGCGCCACCATGCAGACGCGGTCTTCGTAGCGTTCCAGATAGCGCTTGCCGTCAAAAGTCTTCAGCGTATAGCCGGTGTAGTATTTGAACGCGCCGAGGAAGGTTTGGAAGCGGAATTTATGGCTGTAGGCCTGCTGAAAAAGGCTTTTGATAAAGCTGAAAGCGTATTGGTCCAGCACCGCGGCTTCGTAATAGTTTTCTTCCACCAGATAGCGCAGCTTCTCTTCCAGATTATGGAAGAACACCGTGTTCTGATTGACGTGCTGTAAGAAATAGCGCCGCGCCGCCAGCTTGTCCTGTTCGAACTGGATGTGCCCCTCGGCGTCGTACAGGTTCAGCATGGCGTTGAGCGCATGGTAATCCAGCTCGGTATTGGCTGGTTTAGCGATCACGGATTCTGTTGTTGCCAAAATTCGGTTACTCCCTTTCGCACGTTTGCCACGTCTTCTGGCGTACCCAGCAGTTCGAAGCGATATAGATAAGGCACCCGGCACTTTTGCGCGATGATGTCGCCGGCAAGGCCGTACGCCGCGCCAAAATTGGTATTGCCCGCCGCGATGACGCCGCGCAGGTTGTCGCGGTTTTGCCGATCGTTGAGAAACAGGATCACCTGACGGGGCACCGCGCCTTTGGCGCTTCCCCCGCCATAGCTGGGAACCACCAGGATATAGGGTTGATCCAGTTTCAGTGCGGGCCGCTCAGTCGCTATCGGAATGCGCAGGGCCGGCAATCCAACCCTGGCGATAAAGCGATGGGTGTTCTCCGACTGGCTGGAAAAGTAGACCAGCGGGTTCATTTCCCCCCCTCACTGCAACTGCAGGGACTGCTGCAGCGTACTGATTTTGTCCGGGCGGAATCCGCTCCAGTGGTCGTTAGCCGTCATCACCACCGGAACCTGTTGATAGCCCAACGCTCTTACCTGCTGTAACGCCTGTTCGTCTTCCGTCAGGTCCACCAGTCGATAGTTGATTCCCTGCTTATCCAGCGCACGGCATGTGGCATTGCATTGCACACAATCTGGTTTGGTGAAAATAGTAATACGCATGATTCGTATTTACCCTTTGGCGTGAGAGAAGTGTTTCGGAACGGCTATCTTCGGGGCTTGCGCACCCGGACCGATTCCACGATGTAGCCACCAGTAGTGATGAACTTACGCTTTGAATACTAGATGTAGGTGTTTTAAATTTCAACCATACAATATATAGGATTTATGCGCGAGCTTATGCAAACGGCGGCTAACCCAGACGGCGTAAGGGGAAAAATAAAAACAAGTAAAAAAATAATTTTTAAAGGGTGGGAAAGGGACCGCCATTCCGAGGTTTTTTTCAGCAGAGTGAATGGTGAGAGGAAGGGAGCCGCGCTCCCTTCCTCGGACACTACAGCACCGGCAGATTTCTGCCGTAATAAATTTCCTGCATCTCGTGATACAGCAAATCAGTGATTCGTTTACGCTCTGCAGCGCTCAAGGCGTTGGGATCGACGTTGAACAGGTAATGCTTCAGGTCGAAATCTTTTAGCAACATCTTGGTGTGAAACATATTTTCCTGATAAACGTTTACATCCATCAGGTGATATAGCGATTTCATGTCTGCCGACATGAAGTTCTGGATCGAGTTGATCTGATGGTCGATAAAGTGTTTTACGCCGTTAATGTCGCGGGTGAAGCCCCTGACGCGGTAATCAATGGTGACGATATCCGATTCCAACTGGTGGATAAGATAGTTAAGCGCCTTCAGCGGGGAGATAACGCCGCAGGTCGACACTTCAATATCGGCGCGGAAGGTACAGAGTCCGCCCTCGGGATGGCTTTCCGGATAGGTGTGCACGCAAATATGACTTTTATCCAGATGGGCGACCACCGAGTTGGGCAACGGTCCCGGATGTTCGGAATTGTCGACGTCGCGGGGATCTATCGGCTCTTCACTGACCAGAATGGTCACGCTGGCGCCCTGCGGCTCATAGTCCTGACGGGCGATATTCAGAATATTGGCGCCGATGATCGAGCAGGTTTCACTCAGGATCTCGGTCAGCCGGTTAGCGTTATACTGTTCATCAATATAGGCGATGTAACCGTCACGCTCATCGGCCGTTCTGGTGTAACAGATATCGTAGATACAAAAACTCAGGCTTTTGGTCAGATTATTAAAGCCGTGCAGTTTCAGCTTGTGCAATTTAAGTCACCCCCTTATGGATGCGGAATCAATGCGATAGCGCATTCAGTAAATATTGCGGCAGCGCGAAGCTACCCCTGTGAACGGCCGGATTGTAATAACGGCACTCAATACCCGAGGCGTTAAAACGTTGTTGCAGCGTCTCGGTGGTTATCTGGCGCAGCGACGGCGCGTTGCTGGCCCAGGCAAAGGTCATGATGCCGCCGTAATAGGTGGGGATCGCCGCCTGGTAGAATGTGACGTCGCTAAAGTAGCGGCCGAGCTTTTTGTGGCTGTTGACGGCCTCGTCCTGTTGCAGAAAGCACACCCCGTTCTGCGCGACGAAGACGCCGCCTTCGTTCAGACAGCGGGCGCAGCCCTGGTAAAAATCGGAGGTGAACAGGCTTTCGCCCGGCCCGATGGGATCGGTGCTGTCGGAAATAATGACGTCGAATTTTTCCGTACAGCGATTAACGAACTTCACCCCGTCATCAATCACCAGATTAAAACGCGGGTCGTCATAGGCGCCGGCGTTATGATTGGGCAAATACCGCCGGCAGAACTCCACCACGCCGGCATCGATCTCCACCATGGTGATATGCTCAACGCCGGCGTGTCGGCTGACTTCGCGCAGTATGCCGCCGTCGCCGCCGCCGATAATCAGCACGCGTTTGGCCTGTCCGTGCGACAGCAGCGGAATATGGGTCAGCATTTCGTGGTAGATGAATTCGTCGCGCTCGGTGGTCTGGACCACGCCGTCCAGCGCCATGACGCGGCCTAAGGCGGCGTTTTCGAAGATGATCAGATCCTGATGGTCGGTCTTTTCGTGGTATAGCACCCGCTCGATGGCAAAGTACTGACCGAAGTTGGCATGCAGGGTTTCATACCAAATTTCTTTCTGGGACATGTTAGGGCTTCCTCCGCGATAACAGCCATGAAAATTGGCGCGCCATGATAGCGAACTCTCGCGGCGCTTGCACGGTCAAATTTCATTCAGTGCGCGGGAGAAAGAGAATTACTGTGCGTAGGCAAGTAAACCGAGTGAGTTACGGGCCAGCGCCTGACATTTTTGGGCCGTGGGGATGGCGATTTTACTCAGGTCCCGATAGCTGTCCTCTCCCAGAACGGTCATATTGAAGGCGCCGTAATTGCTGAGATCCCAACGATTTTGCCGGGCGAAAGCCAGCAGTGTCTGACGAATCTGCTCGTTGGGAAGGTCCTGATAACCGCAGTTGTTTTTCAGATAAACGAAAACCGCAGTTAAATCGGCGAGATCTTCCGCTTCAAATTCATTCAGAGCCTTGCTGGCGGAGGAGAAGCTCATCAGGCTCAGCAGGAACAGCGCCAGCGCAGAGTTTTTCATGGTTAAATTCATTCCGGTTATCGTCAGGAGACGTTATCACAATTGTAGATCACCTGACCAAATTTTCTCGTTGCGTTGGTTGTGCCTGGCAGAGCGGTCAAGCGCGGAGGTTAGGTTAATAAATATCTGATATTCGGATGATAGATTCATTCCAGCCCGGAATATAATACATGGCGGAGAGCGTGATTACGGCGGCGGGTCTTTTGATTTACCGGCGATACCGAATAAACGCGGCGAATTTCCAGCTTAATACGGTGCTGAAAAATAAACCATGACAGATGTAACCGATGTACTGGCGATTAATAACCTGACCTGCCGTTATCCGCCGGGTAAAGAAAAGGAGGGGACGGCGCTGCAAAACCTTTCCCTGACGGTTCGGCAGCGGGAAATTGTTTGCCTGCTCGGCGCCAGCGGCTGCGGCAAGACCACGCTGCTTAAAGCGGTGGCGGGGCTGCTTCCGGTGGATAGCGGGTCGATTGTGGTTGCCGGCCAGACGCTGAGCGAGGGTGAGCGGACCGTCGCGCCGGCGTTGCGTCAGGTTGGGCTGATTTTTCAGGATTGCGCGTTGTTTCCGCACCTGACGGTGGCGCAGAATATTGCCTTTGGGCTGAACGGTCAGCCTCAGGAAGCGATAGCCCGCAGCGTTGAAGAGACGGCGGCGCTGTTGCATCTGGCCGGGCTGGAGGACCGCTATCCGCATCAGCTCTCCCGTGAGCGGCGGCAGCGGGCGGCTATCGCCCGGGCGCTGGTCCGCAAGCCGAGCGTACTGCTGCTTGATGAGCCTTTTTCCAATATGGACAGCCAGGTGCGCGATACGCTGATTAACGAGCTGCGCCCCATCCTTAAACGGCAGCAGGTCGCCGCCGTCCTGGCGACCCGCAGCAAGGAAGAGGCCTTTGCCTTTGCCGATCGGCTGGCGGTAATGGACCACGGGGCCATTGTGCAGGAGGGCTATGCGGCAACGCTTTATCAGCGGCCCGGCAGCCGTTTGGTCGCGGACTATCTGGGCAGCAGCAACTATCTGCCGGTTAACATCCTCAGCGATCATCAGTGGCGGAGTCTCTTTGGCGATCATCACGCCGCGCACCCGCACGGGCAGCCCATCGGCTCTCACTGCGACTGGCTGGTTCGTCCGCATGATATTGCGCTGGCGCTCGACCCCAAAGGCGAGGCGGAGGTTGTGGATCGGCTGTTTATGGGCACCTTGAACCACTATCGCATCAGGTTGGACGACCATATCATCCAGGTACAGAGCAGTACCTGGTTTGAGCCGGGGCAACCGGTCAGGTTAAGTATAAAAACCGAACAACCGCTCCTGTTTCCCCGCTTATAGCCGCCCCACGGCGTTATAACCCGGCGGGTTTGGGGACTTCGAGGTATTCGCCGTTGATGGTGCGTTTGTAATAGGCGCCGTTTTTCACATAGAAGCGTTCGCCGTTCATGTCCAGCACGGTCATGCCGCCCTGTGTTGTGGCGGAGGCCGCATTCGGCGGCGCGTCAACCACCACGTATCGGTCATTCTGGCGCTGGTAGAAGATGCCGTTCAGCACATAATAGGTCAATCCGGCGATTAACACGGTTTCCACGCCGGAAGGCAATCTGTCGAACCGCGCGCCGGGAGCGGGGCCCCAGCCGCCGGGACCCGGACCGCCGTACCCTCCGCCAGGACCACCGGGGCCGGGGCCGCCCGGACCGGGACCGGCAAGGACGCTCACCGGCAGTAACAGGCTTAACGCCACGAGCATAGTCAGTGATTTTTTCATACCGCACTCCCTACCGACATCGTATTCGGATCAGCTTTTCCCCACCACGGGTGGCGAAAATTATTGATTGTCTGTCTTCTCTTCCGGCGCCGCCGGGGGCGCAGACGGCAGCTCTCTCACCGAGACTCTGACTTCGTAATTTTTACCCTCTCCCTTCGGCGCGTTGGCGACCAGCTTATTCAGCGCTTCATCGGGATTACGCGTCTGAAGAGAGGCTTCATACAGCGGCGCCGGCGGAGGCGGGAAACCCGGCCCGTCATGAGGAAAATGCGCTACTGGCGCGGGCTGTTGCGGTACGGCTTCAGGGGCCGCCCAGGCGGCGACGCCGGCGCCGGACAGCGCCAGCAGCAGGGCGGCGGTAGCGGATACTTTGGTCATTTTTTGCATAAAACCTCCGTTAGTCGGGATTCTCATCAGCTATAAGAAACTCAATCGACGGAGCCCGCAATGGGCTTTACGCAAATTTATTCCGTGATAACGCAATCCTGCATATTCATTAACAATTAGCGGCATCATGACCGTAGCCGACGGGGATGGGGCTGGCCCGCGCTTTCTGATATACTGCGCGCCCTTAGGCGCTATCCGTCTGCACTGGCGTACCGTCGATAAGCATTATCTGTATGCTATTGATGGTGCTGAATACCTTTATTCAAAGAGTTATGAGTATGATGAAGCATACCGTGGAAGTCATGATTTCCGAGCAGGAAGTCAAGGCGCGGGTTACCGAACTGGGCCGTCAAATCAGCGAACACTACCGCGACAGCGGCAGCGATATGGTGCTGGTCGGCTTATTGCGCGGCTCGTTTATTTTTATGGCCGATTTGTGCCGGGCGATTGATGTTTCACACGAAGTCGATTTCATGACGGCCTCCAGCTATGGCAGCGGTATGAGCACCACCCGCGACGTGAAGATCCTCAAAGATCTGGATGAGGATATCCGCGGCAAAGATGTGCTGATCGTCGAAGATATCATCGACTCGGGCAATACGCTGAGCCGAGTGAGCGAGATCCTGCAACTGCGCTCCCCGAAGTCGCTGGCAATCTGTACCTTGCTGGACAAACCGGAGCGCCGCGAAGTGGACGTCAACGTCGAGTGGGTCGGATTCTCCATTCCTGATGAATTCGTGGTCGGCTATGGCATTGACTACGCGCAGCATTACCGGCATTTGCCCTACGTCGGCAGGGTTATCCCTCAGGATTAAGGCCGCGAGCGCAACGCCGTGGTAAATCGACGCCCGATGCCAGGGCGTCGGCATCGGTCAGGTCAGGGAGGACATCGCCCGGCGATAGCGCTGTTCCAGCGTCTCCCGGTTGGTGGCGGTCACTTCCAGATTGCGCAGCCGCCCATCCTGAATACCGTAAACCCATCCGTGGATGGTCACTTTCTGGCCGCGTTTCCACGCCGACTGCATGATGGTGGAGTGGCCGAGGTTATACACCTGCTCAACCACGTTGATTTCGCACAGGGTATTCAGGCGCTGTTCGGGAGGCAATTCTCCCAGCAGCGAACTATGCTTGTACCACAGATCGCGGATGTGCAGCAGCCAGTTGTTGATCAATCCCAGTTCGGGGTTTTCCACCGCCGCCTGGACGCCGCCGCAGCCGTAATGGCCGCAAATAATGATATGTTCGACCTCCAGCACCTCGACGGCGTATTGCACCACGGAAAGGCAATTCAGGTCGGTATGAATCACCAGGTTGGCAACGTTGCGGTGCACGAACAGTTCGCCCGGTTCAAGGCTGGTGAGGCTCTCTGCCGGCACGCGGCTGTCCGAGCAGCCGATCCATAAAAAACGGGGGCGTTGCGCCTGCGCCAGCCGTTCAAAATAACCCGGATCCTCTTCCACCATGGTTTCTGACCAGCGTTGGTTATTGGCGATAAGCGTTTCGATTTCTTTCATGAAAGTAAATGACCTGTAACAAACAAAGGGCGGTGAGAGGTAATATAGGACAACAATCGTCGTTTGAAAAACGATAGTTTAGGAATTGAAACTGTAGAACTTACTGATAATAGGGCAACGCATTTTTTATGACATATGCACTGGAACTGGCGCAGCTGACCAAGACCTACCCAGGGGGCGTCAGGGCGCTGCGCGGTATCGATCTGCGCGTTAAAGCAGGCGATTTCTACGCGCTGCTGGGGCCGAACGGCGCCGGGAAGTCCACCACCATCGGCATCATCAGCTCACTGGTCAATAAAACCGCCGGAAAGGTTCAGGTATTCGGTTACGATCTCGATCGCGACGTGGTCAACGCCAAGCGTCAACTGGGGCTGGTGCCGCAGGAATTCAACTTTAATCCGTTTGAAACCGTGCTGCAGATTGTGGTCAATCAGGCGGGTTATTACGGCGTCAAACGTCAGGACGCTCTGCAGCGGGCGGAAAAATATCTGCGGCTGCTGGATTTATGGGAGAAGCGCAACGAGCGGGCGCGCATGTTATCCGGTGGGATGAAGCGTCGCCTGATGATTGCCCGCGCGTTGATGCATGAGCCTAAATTACTGATCCTTGATGAACCCACCGCCGGGGTGGATATCGAACTGCGCCGCTCCATGTGGGGATTTCTGAAAGAACTCAACGCGCAGGGCACGACCATTATTCTGACCACCCACTATCTGGAAGAGGCGGAAATGCTCTGCCGCAACATCGGTATTATCCAGCATGGCCAACTGGTGGAAAATACCTCCATGAAGCACCTGCTTTCCAAGCTCAAGTCGGAAAACTTTATTTTCGATCTGGCGGCGAAGAGTCCGTTGCCGAAGCTTGAGGGATATCAGTATCGCCTGGTGGATACCTCAACCCTGGAAGTGCAGGTTATGCGCGAGCAGGGGCTGAACGGCGTGTTCAGCCAGTTGAGCGCGCAGGGCGTTCAGGTATTGAGCATGCGCAATAAAGCCAACCGGCTGGAAGAGCTGTTTGTCACCCTGGTGAACGGCAATGGAGGGAAAGCATGATGCGGTTATATTGGGTGGCGTTGCAGAGTATTTGGTACAAAGAGGTGCATCGTTTCGGCCGTATCTGGATCCAGACGCTGGTCCCCCCCGTCATCACCATGACGCTCTATTTTATTATCTTCGGCAATCTGATCGGTTCCCGCATCGGGGAGATGCATGGCTTTGATTACATGCAGTTTATCGTTCCCGGACTGATTATGATGTCGGTGATCACCAATGCCTACGCCAACGTGGCCTCTTCCTTCTTCAGCGCCAAGTTTCAGCGCAATATCGAAGAGCTGCTGGTGGCGCCGGTGCCGACGCACGTGGTGATCGCGGGTTATGTCGGCGGCGGCGTGGCGCGCGGCATTTGCGTCGGCGTGCTGGTGACGGCGGTATCGCTGTTTTTCGTGCCGCTGCATATTCACGCCTGGTGGGTGATTGTTTTGACGCTGGTGCTGACGGCGGTACTGTTCTCGCTGGCGGGGCTGCTGAACGCGGTGTTCGCCAAGAGCTTTGACGATATCAGCCTGATCCCGACGTTTGTGCTGACGCCGTTGACTTATCTCGGCGGGGTATTTTATTCGCTGACGCTGCTGCCGCCGTTCTGGCAGGCGGTATCGAAGCTGAATCCGGTGGTTTATATGATCAGCGGTTTTCGCTACGGTTTCCTGGGGATCCAGGACGTGCCGCTGGCCTTTACCATGGCGGTGCTGCTCGCCTTTATCGCGGTGTTTTATCTGCTGGCATGGTGGCTGATTGAACGCGGGCGCGGACTGCGCAGCTGAGCCGCGGATGCAAAGCAAAGGCGGTGTCGCCACCGCCTTGTCATATCACGCCACCTGTACCGGTATCGCCTTGGCCTGGCGCTGTAGCTGGTTGTCGCCGGAGAAGTAAGCCACCCTGGGGTGATGTTCCCGCGCCTGCTCGTCGGACATCTGCACATAAGAACAGATGATCAGCTTGTCGCCGACGCAGGCGCAGCGCGCGGCGGCGCCGTTTACCGAAATAATCCGCGAACCGCGTTCTCCGGCAATGGCATAGGTTGAGAACCGCTGGCCGTTATCCACGTTGTAGATATCGATGGCTTCGTATTCCAGTATGCCCGCCGCATCCATAAAATCCTGATCGATGGCGCAAGAGCCTTCGTAGTGCAAATCAGCCTGGGTTACCTTTACCCGATGCAGTTTGCCTTGCAGCATGTTACGTATCATTGTTCATCACCTCGACTTATCCCTTTCATCTTTCAAGCTGCATCTGTGTTGGCTTCCTTCTTTCACCCCAGTCACTTACTGGCGTAAGCTCCTGGGGATTCATTCAGTCGCCGCCTTGATGCAACTCGAAATCTATTGGGTTTATACGGTCAAATCGACCTGCTGGTTATCAATTAATCGCGCTTTACCCAGCCAGGCGGCCATTAAAATCACCGCGCGGGTGCTGGCCGGCGTCAGTGGCTGCAGTGTATCAGCATCGCGGATAAACAGCTTGTCAGGGGTAAAACCGGCCTGTTGCAGCGCCGTGTCCGCCTGGGCGAGCAAGGTATCTATCCGGCGATCGCCGGCCGCCATTTTTTGCGCCACGGTCGCCATGATTTGATTCAGGCGCGGGGCGATCTGGCGCTGCTCGGCGCTGAGGCGGCCGTTGCGCGAACTGAGGGCCAGCCCGTCTTTGGCGCGCACAATCGGCACGCCGATAATGCTGACGTCATAGCCCATATCGCTCACCAGCCGGCGGATCAGCGCCAACTGCTGATAATCTTTTTCGCCGAAGCAGGCCACATCGGGCTGCACCAGGTTAAACAGTTTGCTGACGATGGTGGCGACGCCCCGAAAATGACCGGGACGGCTGGCGCCTTCCAAAATAGCGGAAAGACCGGGAACGTCGACGAAAGTCTGCTCTTCCAGCCCGTTCGGGTAGATCACCTCGGGACCGGGCGCGAAAACCAGATCGACGCCGCGGCGGGTCAGCTTCTCGCAGTCTTCCTGCAACGTGCGCGGGTAGCTGGCCAAATCATCCGGCCGTTCAAACTGCATCGGGTTGACGAAAATACTCACCACCACCAGGTCAGCGCGTTCTCTGGCCTCATCGACCAGTTTCATATGCCCGTCGTGCAGGTTGCCCATGGTGGGCACCAGGGCAATACGTTTCCCCTCCTGGCGCCAGCGGCGGATTTCACGGCGCAGCAGCAGAGGGGTTTCAATAATCAGCACTCCTATGTACTCCTTAATGCTTAACAAACGCAGCCGATCTTAATGAAAAGAATGTTCTTCGGCCGGATAAATACCCTGTTCGACTTCCTGGACGTAAAGACGCGCCGCGGCGCGAATGTCGCCGCTCTGCGCCAGGAAGTTCCTGGCAAACTTCGGCGTTTTTTCACCGGTGATGCCAAAGGCATCGTGCATCACCAGAATTTGCCCGTCGGTCACGTTGCCCGCGCCGATGCCGATAACCGGAATGGCGAGCGCGTCTGTGATGCGCTTCGCCAGCGCCACCGGCACGCACTCCAGCACCAGCAGCTGCGCGCCGGCCTGTTCTATGGCGCGCGCATCGTCAAGCAGTTGGTTGGCGGCGGCCTCGTCCCGGCCCTGGATCTTATAACCGCCGAAGATATTGACGGACTGCGGCGTCAGCCCTAAATGCCCGCAAACGGGCACGGCGCGTTCGGTCAGCATCCGTACGGTGGGGGCCAGCCAGCTTCCGCCTTCCAGCTTCACCATATTGGCGCCGGCGCGCATCAGCTTCGCCGCCTGGTCGAACGCCTGTTCCGGCGTGGCGTAGCTCATAAACGGCATATCGGAGAGCAGCAGGGCCAGGGGCGCGCCGCGGCGCACGCAGCGGGTGTGGTAAACCATATCATCGATGGTGACGGGCAGGGTGGAGTCATGTCCTTGCAATGTCATACCCAGCGAGTCGCCAATCAGCATTACCCGGATACCCTGTTCAAAGAATAAACGGGCAAAGCTGGCGTCGTAAGCGGTAATTGAAGCGAATTTCCGCTGCTCTTGTTTCCATTGGCGCAGGTGGGATATGGTCGTTGGTTTCATGGCGGCTTTCCTAAGTCAATAGGGTAAAGATTAAAAAAGTATTCTAATGGATGCCGTCAGGGAGTGATAGCGATCGCGCCTTCACTTTGACACATGACGCTATCGGGAATCGGGCGTTTCATCCCAGAGAATCAAACCATTGCGATTCACGCTAAGCAGGCGATAAGCGAGGGGTTCGCCGTCGGGAAAAATCAGTTCCGGGGCGATCTCGGCCAGTGGATACAACATAAATTCGCGGTTTTTCATATCGTAGTGGGGAACGGTCAGACGCGGCGTGGCGATGACTTCGTCGCCGAACAGCAGAATATCCACATCCAGCGTGCGCGGCCCCCAGCGCTGCGCTTTACGTACCCGTCCCTGTTCCCGTTCAATCGCCTGGGTATGATCCAGCAGTTGCTCGGCGCTCAGATCGGTCGTCAGCTCCGCCACGGCGTTCAGATAGTCGGGCTGATCCTGCGGGCCTAACGGACGGCTGCGGTAGAAAGAGGAACAGCGCGCCAGCCGGGTCTGCGGCAGGTTATCCAGCGCGCTCAGGGCGGCGTGAATCTGTTGCAACGGCTGCGCCAGATTACTGCCCAGGGCCAGATAGACGCGCGTCATCAAGCTTTTTCCCGCGCGGCGGCCGATTTGCGCGGACGCCGCGGGCGGGAACGGCGGTGCGGCGTCGGGCCGTCGTCCAGCGAGCCCAGCATTGCCTGCTGACGCGGCGGCGGTGCCACCTGAAACTCGCCCCACCATTGGGCCAGACGTAATAACTCCTGATGATTTTCGATCTCCGCGCGCAGGCAAAGCAGATCGTAGGCGGCGCGGAATTTGGGATGCTCCATCAGTTTATAGGCGCGTTTGCCCTGACGGCGCGACAGGCGCAACTGCAGCAGCCAGATGTCGCGCACTAGCGAAGTAATACGTTTGGGGATCGCCAGCGAGCGGCATTGTTCGTCCAGAATGTCGTTCATCGCCAGAGCGAAGGCATCGAAATAGGCCAGGCCGCTTTCCTGCGTCAGTTTTTGTGCGTGCTCAATCAGCGGATACCACAACATGGCGGAGAACAGAAACGCCGGATTAACCCGCATATCATTTTGCAGACGCCGATCGGTGTTTTTCAGCACCTGCGCCACCATCCGTTCCAGCGTACTGTCGCCGGTTTCGGTAAAGTTATTGCTGATTAACGGGAAAAGCGGCTGGAATAGCTGATATTCGCACAGCATTTTATAGGTCGCGTAGCCGTAACCGGTCTGCAGCAGCTTCAGCGACTCCTCAAACATCCGCGCCGCCGGGATATCGTGCAACAGGGCGGCCAGGCGGGGAATCGGTTCGGCGGTTTCAGGGCTGATGGTCATATCCAGCTTGGCGGCGAAGCGCACGGCGCGCAGCATGCGCACCGGGTCTTCACGGTAGCGGGTTTCCGGATCGCCGATCATGCGAATAACGCCCTGGCGCAGATCGTTCAGGCCGTCGGTATAGTCCCGTACGGTGAAATCGGCAATGCTGTAATACAGGCTATTGATGGAGAAATCGCGCCGCTGGGCGTCTTCTTCAATGGAGCCGAAAATATTGTCGCGCAGCAGCATGCCGCTCTGGGCCTGCTGGGCGGAGTTCTTGATTTCCTGCTGTTCCTGATGCTGCTCATGGTGACCGCGGAACGTGGCAACCTCGATCACTTCCGGTCCGAACATGACGTGGGCCAGCCGGAAACGGCGCCCCACCAGACGGCAGTTGCGGAATAGCTTGCGCACCTGCTCCGGCGTGGCGCTGGTGGTGATATCAAAATCTTTAGGCCTTTTGCCCAGCAGCAGGTCGCGCACGCCGCCGCCGACCAGATAAGCCTCATAGCCCGCTTTGTTCAGGCGATAAAGTACTTTCAGCGCGTTCTCGCTGATCTCTCGGCGTGAAATATTATGCTGGTCGCGCGGGATAACCGTCATATGCTGACGCGGCTCCTCGGCTTTGACCACTTCGTTCTCACGATTCAGTACCTTACGGCAAAAATTAGCGACTCGGGTAAAGATAATACACCTCGATAGTGATGAATAATAAAAGTAAAAGCCCAATAAAAAATTTCCGGGAGAAATTTTTAACGTCGCTCCCAGCGACGGCCCGCAAGGGGGGCGGGCAGGGATAGCCCGCCATAAAAAATTTCCGGGAGAAGTTTTTGACGCCGCACCGGCGACGCGCCATAAAAAAATAGCGGCTAATCATAGCTCACCGGACCCGGTTTGAGAATGCCGATGTGAGTTCAGGCCGGTTTTTGCCGTTTGCGGCGGGATGCGGGAGAGCGTCCAATGGGCGACGGACCAGGCAAGCAGCGCCGGGAGCGTCAGATCTTGCCAGCTTTCCGGCAATGGCTGATGCAGAAACCGCAAGGCGGCTATCAATACCGGGCGCGGGTCGCCGTTTGGCAGCGCCGGGGCATGGTTTTGTTTGGAGAGTTTATCCCCGCCGGCATTCAGTACCAGCGGCAGATGGATATAGGAAGGCTGATGATAACCCAGTTGGCGGTATAGCGAGATCTGCCGCACGGTAGGCGCTATCAGATCGGCCCCGCGGACGATCTCCGTGACGCCCTGCGCGTGGTCGTCGACCACCACGGCCAGATTATAGGCGAAAAGCCCGTCGCGACGATGAATAATAAAGTCTTCGCCCGCGAATGCCGTATCGGCGAAAACCTCTCCGCGCAGTCCGTCGTAAAAGTGCAATACCGGCGCGGTTTGTCGCAGGCGTATCGCGGCGTTTTTCGCGGGTAAGCCGCGCTCCCGGCAGCGGCCGTCATAATGCCCGCCTGATTGCTGGATCCGGCGGCGGGTACAGGTGCAGTGGTAGCTTAATCCCCGTAGCTCCAGCCAGCGGAGCGCCTCTTGATAAAGCGCGTGGCGCTGTGACTGATAGACGACTTCGCCGTCCCAATACAGGCCGTAATGTTCTAACTGGGAGAGAATGCGGGCTGCCGCGCCGGGGATTTCACGGGGAGGATCGAGATCTTCAATGCGAACCAGCCAGCGCCCGTGCTGAGCGCGAGCCTGGAGATAACTGCCGAGAGCGGCAATCAATGAACCGAAGTGCAGGTCGCCGGACGGAGAAGGGGCAAAACGACCGATGTAGTGATCTGTTTGGGACATAAAAATAATAACGCCGTCATACCTTTTATCTTGCGGACTGCAAGGATAAAACAGCGGAGAACGCTCTGTTTCGAGCGCTCAGACGGACTCCCGCGAAACCTGGCCCAGGGGGTGAAAACCCTACCCGCGGGGCCAGGCTTTAGGATGAACGATTATCCTGCCATCTGCTTTTCGCGTATTTCTGCCAGCGTTTTGCAGTCAATACACAAATCAGCCGTCGGACGGGCTTCCAAACGACGGATGCCAATCTCCACGCCGCAGGATTCGCAATAACCGAAGTCTTCGTCTTCGATTTTTTGCAACGTTTTGGCGATCTTCTTGATCAGCTTCCGTTCGCGATCGCGGTTGCGCAGTTCGAGGCTGAACTCTTCTTCCTGAGCTGCACGATCCACCGGATCGGGAAAATTGGCTGCTTCATCTCGCATATGCGATACAGTACGATCCACTTCATCCCTGAGTTGGTTGCGCCATGCTTCAAGAATACGCTTGAAATGAGCCAGCTGGGCGTCGTTCATATACTCTTCGCCCGGCTTCTCCTGGTACGGCTCTACTCCGGCAATTGCGAGAATGCTCAGAGAAGATGTCTTACGGTTTTGCCCTTCTTGCATGTTGCTTCTCCTACATAACACGACACGCACTATACCCTTCTTACTTGAGGTCGCAGCCTGGCTGCAACGCCAATTACCTTGGGTATATCGATCCCCTAAGGGGGAAAAACAGGCCGCTATAAATAGCAGATGAAGATTGGGTTGGCAATGGTTCCTGACACCGGCCTGATAAAGTGTGAGGAACAGCGTATTATCATCGGATGATAAACAACGTGTTAGCGTGTTGTGCCTGGGCACTTTATTTACCATTTATACCGTAACAAATAACGGCAATTGATGCGTAAGCTTGATGCTGTCAGGGGTTAATATGGAGCCATAACATAGAATTTCAACCCCCTGCCGTTGTGCGGCCATCAATAATTCGGCGTAGCGCGGGTCGATATGCCGGGCGGGAGAGACCTGTTTGATCCCCGAGTGAAGCACGGCGAAAAACAGCACCGCCCGCTCGCCGTTGGCGACCACCTGTTGCAGTTCGCGCAGGTGCTTTTGCCCCCTGAGAGTTACCGCATCCGGGAAATAACCACATCCATGTTGCAACAATGTGACGGATTTCACCTCAATATAGCAGTTAATCCTGTCCGGCGCCTGTAACAGCAGATCGATCCGGCTGTTTTCCGCGCCGTACTTCACTTCGCTTTTGCAAGAGGTATAACCCGCCAACGCCTCTACCCGACCTTCCAGCAGGGCCTCATGCAATAACGTATTGGCGCGCAGCGTGTTGACGCAAATCCAGTCGTTCTGCTGCGTCTCGGTCAGTTCCCAGCTGTGCGGGTATTTGCGTTTGGGGTTATCGGAGGTGGAGTACCAGACGGTATCGCCGGGGGTGGCGCAGCCGGTCATGGCGCCGGTATTGGCGCAGTGAAGGGTGAGCGTTTCTCCCTCCGGGGTCGCCACATCGGCAAGAAAACGTTTGTAACGTTTAATTAGTCGGGCCGGCCGTAAGCGGGGCGTGTATTGCATCCGTATCCTATTTTTGTTTGGTCAGCGGCCAGCTTGCCAGCGTCTGATAGCGGGTTTTGCCATTTTCAAACAGCGATTGATAGAGTGAAAAATGGCGCACGGGTAGCGACCAGCTGAAATCGGCGGGCGGCAGGGCGACGGCTTTGGTGGCGCCGCGCAGCAGGGTGATATGGGGATGGAAAGGTTGCGCGCTCTGATAGCAGCCGTTGCGTGCCGCCTGCGAGCGCAATAAATCAGCCAGCTGCAATAATCCGCGCGGCGCCTGCCGGCACCCCATCCAGACCACGCCGGAGCCTATCCACTGGCCCGCATCGTTCAGCGTCACGGTGAATTCCGGCTGGCGGATGCGTCCCGCCAGCGCACGCAGAGCCTGCTCTTTGGGTTCGCTGACCTCACCAAGAAAGGCCAGCGTCAGATGGAGGCTGGCGGCGGCGACCGGACGACCGGCCTCCGGCGCGAAGCGTGCGGCGCGCCAGCGGATAATCTCCTGCCGGGTATCTTCCGGTAGCGATAAGGCAAAAAACAGGCGGCGGGTAGGGTGCATGTCGATCTCTTAAGTTCTGATTCCATCCGATGCTACAATGCCTGCCGCTGAAAGTTAACCGTTATGGAGATTTCTGTGATTTTACCGCCCGTCAGTGCCGTGCTGGATGAAGTGATAAGCGCGCTGCACGCATCGCCTCAGGTTCTATTGCATGCGCCGACCGGGGCGGGGAAATCGACCTGGCTGCCGTTGCAACTGCTCCGTCAGGGCAATCTGGGCGGCAAGATAATCATGCTGGAGCCGCGGCGGCTGGCGGCGAAGAGCGTCGCCTGGCGTTTGGCGCAGCAGTTGGGCGAGGAGCCGGGGCAGACGGTGGGCTATCGGATGCGCGCGGAAAGCCGCGTCAGCGCCGCCACCCGCCTGGAAGTGGTCACCGAAGGGATGCTGACGCGGCAGCTGCAACAGGATGCCGAACTGAAAGGCGTGGCGCTGGTGATTCTGGATGAGTTTCACGAGCGCAGCCTGCAGGCCGATCTGGCGCTGGCGCTGCTGCTGGATGTGCAGCAGGGGCTGCGTGACGATTTAAAGCTGCTGATCATGTCCGCCACGCTGGATAACGCCCGGCTGGCGGCGCTGCTTCCTGATGCGGCGGCGGTGGTCTCTGAAGGGCGCAGTTATCCGGTGGAACGGCACTATTATCCGTTAAATAGCCACGAACGGCTGGAAGAGGGCGTGGCCCGTCAGGTCAGACGGCTACTGACCGAACAGCAGGGATCGCTGCTGCTGTTTTTACCCGGCGTGGCGGAAATCAAACGGGTGCAGGCCTTGCTGGCGGGCAGCGTGACGGACGACGTGGATCTGTGCCCTTTATATGGCGCGCTGACCCTGGAGGAGCAGCAGAGGGCGATTCTGCCGGCGCCGAACGGGCGCCGCAAGGTGGTGCTGTCGACCAATATCGCCGAAACCAGTCTGACCATTGAAGGGATCCGGCTGGTGGTGGATTGCGGGCTGGAACGGGTCGCGCGCTTTGACGTTAAAAGCGGTTTAACCAGACTGATCACCCAGCGCATCAGTCAGGCGTCGATGGTGCAGCGCGCCGGACGCGCCGGCAGGCTGAGCGCCGGCATCTGCTGGCACCTGTGTTCCCGTGAACAGGCGGAGCGCGCCGCCGCGCAAAGCGATGCCGAGATACTTAACGGCGATCTCGGCAGTCTGTGGCTGGATCTGCTGCAATGGGGATGCCACGCCGCCGAGCAGCTGATCTGGCTGGACGCGCCGCCGCCGCCCGCCCTGCAGGCGGCGCGTCAGCTGTTGCGTCAACTGGGGATCGCCGACCGGGATGATCGGCTGACGCCCGCCGGGCGAAAAATGGCCTCGCTGGGGTGCGATCCGCGGCTGGCGGCGATGCTGACGGCGGCGGCGGAGCAGGGCAACGATGCGCTGGCGACGGCGGGCTGTCTGGCGGCGATGCTGGAAGAGCCGCCGCGCGGCGGTTCGCTCAATCTGCTCGACTGGCTGCACCGTCCTCAGCCGCACTGGCTGCGGCGCTCGCGACAGCTTACGCGCCGTTTGTCGGCGGCGCCGGGCCGTATCGATGCGGGATGGGCCGCCTGGCTGCTGGCGCAGGGCTTCGCCGATCGCATCGCCCGGCGGCGCGCTCAGGACGGCCGCTATCAGCTGGCGAACGGCAGCGGAGCGATGATGTCGCCGGACGAGGCGTTGTCCGGCACGGAGTGGCTGCTGGTTCCCACTTTATTGCACAACGGCCATAATGCGGATGCGCGCATCCTGCTGGCGCTGCCGCTGGATATCGAGCGCCTGGAACGGCAGTTGCCCGGTCTGGTCGGCGAACATAACCTGGTGCAGTGGGACGAAGAAAAAGGTACGCTGCGCGCCAGCAAACGCCATCAGATAGGTTGTCTGACGCTGCGGCAGCGGCCGTTAAGCAAGCCCTCTGACGAGGAGCTACAGCAGGCCTTGCTGGCCTGGCTGCGCGAGCAGGGGCTGTCCGGCCTGAACTGGGATGCGGCGGCGTTGCAGCTGCGCGCCCGGCTGCAGTGCGCCCGCCAGTGGCTGCCGGAGGCGAACTGGCCGCCGGTGGATGACGACACCCTGCTGGCGACGCTGGAGCGGTGGCTGCTGCCGTCCCTGTCGGGCGTGCGCGACCTGCGGGCACTGCGCCAGATTAACCTCGGCGAGGCGTTAATGCGTTTGCTGGACTGGCCTCTGCGCCGGCGGCTGGACAGCGCGCTGCCCACTCATTACACCGCGCCGGGCGGTAGCCGGCTGCCCATCGCCTATTATGAGGATAAGCCGCCGGTGCTGGCGGTGCGGATGCAGGAAATGTTTGGCGAGCGGCAAAGCCCGCTGCTGGCGGAAGGACGGGTCGCGCTGGTGCTGGAGCTGTTATCGCCGGCGCAGCGGCCGTTGCAGATTACGCGCGATCTGGCCGCATTCTGGCAGGGGGCGTACCCCGAGGTGCAAAAAGAGATGAAAGGGCGCTATCCCAAGCACGTCTGGCCGGACGATCCGGCGAATGCGCTCCCGACCCGGCGCACCCGGAAATATCAGAATCACTAATTTCAGACGTTTCCGCTTCCTTGCAAACGGCGGTGGAAACAGAGTAGGCGGCTTGAGCGAACAGCCGGTGGCCGTTAATAACCAGACGGAGAAGCAACAGTAATGTCTCGGGATGACCGCGAACCTATCGGGCGCAAAGGAAAGGCGTCGGGACGGAAACCTGCGCGCAGGCAGGCAGTTCGGCGCCGCAGGGATGACGACTATGACGATGATTATGAAGACGATTATGACGATTATCAGGACGACTATGACGACGATGGCTATGATGACGAGGGCGGGATGACGCGCAAATCGCGGAATAAACGACGGAGTTGGCTGGGGCTTTTCATCAAGCTGTTTCTGGTGTTTGCCGTATTGCTGGCGATCTATGGCGTCTATCTGGACAGTCAGATCCGCAGCCGCATTGAAGGAAAAGTGTGGCAACTCCCGGCCGCGGTGTACGGCCGCATGGTCAATCTTGAGCCGGGGATGGCCTATAACCGCAAAGAGATGGTCGGCCTGCTGGAAGGGATGCAGTATCGTCAGGTTACCCGCATTACCCGCCCCGGCGAATTCAGCGTGCGTGGCAACAGCATTGAAATACTGCGGCGCCCGTTTGATTTTCCCGACGGTAAAGAGGGGCAGATCCGCGCCCGCCTGACGTTCAATAACGATCGTCTGGCGCAGATCCAGAATCTGGATAACCAGCGCAATTTCGGCTTCTTTCGTCTCGATCCGAAGCTGATCACCATGATGCAGTCGCCCAACGGCGAGCAGCGCCTGTTTGTGCCGCGTACCGGTTTTCCCGATCTACTGGTGGATACGCTGATCGCCACGGAAGATCGTCATTTCTATGAGCATGACGGCATCAGCCTGTACTCGATCGGCCGCGCCTTCCTGGCCAACATCACCGCCGGTCGGGCGGTGCAGGGCGGCAGCACGCTGACGCAGCAGCTGGTGAAAAACCTGTTCCTCACCAATGAGCGTTCACTGTGGCGTAAAGCCAACGAAGCCTATATGGCGCTGATCATGGATTATCGCTATAGCAAGGATCGCATTCTGGAACTGTATCTCAACGAAGTGTACCTCGGTCAGAGCGGCAGCGATCAGATCCGCGGCTTTCCGCTGGCCAGCCTTTACTATTTCGGCCGTCCGGTGAATGAACTGAGCCTCGATCAGCAGGCGCTGCTGGTGGGGATGGTGAAAGGCGCGTCGCTGTATAACCCGTGGCGTAATCCTAAAATCACCCTGGAACGCCGCAATCTGGTGTTGCGCCTGCTGCAGAATCAGCAGGTGATTGACGTCGAACTGTATAACATGCTGAGCGCGCGTCCGCTGGGCGTGCAGCCGAAAGGGGGCGTCATCAGTCCTCAGCCGGCGTTTATGCAACTGGTGCGGCAGGAGTTGCAACAGCGGCTGGGGGATAAAGTCAGCGATCTCTCCGGGGTGAAGGTGTTCACCACCCTCGATCCGGTCTCGCAGGACGCCGCGGAAAAAGCGGTGGAAGAGGGGATCCCGGCATTAAGGGCCGCGCGCGGCGTTAACGATCTGGAGACGGCGATGGTGATCGTCGATCGCTTCAGCGGTGAAATTCGCGCCATGGTCGGGGGAGCGCAGACGCAATACGCCGGGTTCAACCGCGCCCTGCAGGCGCGTCGTCCCGTCGGGTCGCTGGCCAAACCGCCCACCTACCTGACGGCGCTGAGCCAGCCGGATACCTATCGGCTTAATACCTGGCTGGCGGATGAGCCGCTGTCGCTCAAGCAGCCCAACGGCCAGCTGTGGCAGCCGAAAAACTACGATCGCCAGTTCCGCGGACGTGTAATGCTGGTTGACGCGCTGGCGAACTCGCTCAACGTGCCGACGGTGAATCTGGGGATGGCGGTGGGACTGGATCAGGTTACCGCCACGCTGAAACGGCTGGGGGTTCCTGAAAACGTGATCTCGCCGATGCCTTCGATGCTGCTGGGGGCCATCAGCCTGACGCCGATGGAAGTGGCGCAGGAATACCAGACCATCGCCGGCGGCGGCAACCGCGCGCCGTTGTCGTCCCTGCGTTCGGTGATTGCCGAAGACGGCACGGTGTTGTTCCAGAGTTTCCCGCAGGCCGAGCGCGCGGTTCCCGCCCAGGCGGCCTACCTGACGCTTTACGGCATGCAGCAGGTGGTGGCGCGCGGCACTTCACGTTCGCTGGCGGTCAAGTTCCCGAACTATCATCTGGCCGCGAAGACCGGCACCACCAACGACCTGCGCGATAGCTGGTTCGCCGGGGTGGACGGCAAGGAGGTGGCGATAAGCTGGGTCGGGCGTGACAACAACGGGCCGGCGAAGCTGACCGGCGCGAACGGCGCCTTGACCATTTATCGCCGCTATCTGGAAAACCAGACGCCGCTGCCGCTGATGCTGACGCCGCCGGAAGGCATAACCACCATGACGGTGGATGCCGGCGGCAATTTTGTCTGCAACGGCAGCAGCGCCGGGCGGGTTTTACCGGTATGGACGGATAATCCGCAGGCGCTGTGTCAGGCCAGCCAGCCGCAGCCGGCGCAGCAAAACGGCGAGGGCGTGGCGGACTGGATCAAGGAAATGTTCGGTCAATGATTTTTCTTCCTCTCCCCCGGTTCGCCGGGGTTTTTTTTCCGCTTGCCGGTGATGTTTCGGCGTCTTCGTTATTTATTCCCGCGGTGTAAATTCCTTGCGGAGCGCATTCCGTTACGCCTATCATGCAACCTTTATAATAATCATTATCATTGTCTTTTATCTTGATAACCATTAGCCGCCTTGATTCCAGGCCGGCGGTGAAATCCAAAACGTTATGCAAAACCAACATGCACTGCCCGATACTACCTTCAGGCTGGACGATGTCAGCTTTACTATCGCCGACCGCGCGCTGCTGCGCCCGCTGACCCTGACTTTTCCCGTGGGGAAGGTCTGCGGTCTGATCGGACACAACGGCTCCGGCAAATCCACCCTGCTGAAAATTCTTGGCCGCCACCAGCCGGCCAGCGGCGGCTCGGTGTGGCTGGGCGAACGCTCCCTCGACCGCTGGGACAGTAAAGCCTTTGCCCGTCAGGTGGCCTACCTGCCGCAACAGCTGCCTGCGGCGGAAGGCATGACCGTGCGCGAACTGGTCGCCATCGGGCGCTATCCGTGGCACGGCGCCCTGGGGCGTTTCGGCGGTGCCGACCGGGAAAAGGTCGACGTGGCGATTAGGCTGGTAGGGTTGAAATCCTTCGCCAACCGTTTGGTGGATAGCCTGTCCGGCGGGGAGCGGCAGCGAGCCTGGCTGGCGATGACCGTGGCGCAGGACAGCCGTTGCCTGTTATTGGACGAGCCGACGTCGGCGCTGGATATCGCGCATCAGGTCGAGGTGCTGGCGTTGATCCAGCGGATGAGCCGGCAGCGGGGATTGACGGTGATCGCCGTGTTGCACGACATCAATATGGCGGCGCGTTATTGCGATTATCTGGTGGCGCTGCGCGGCGGTGAAATGATTGCGCAAGGCGAGCCTCTGGCGCTGATGCAAGGTCCGGTGCTGGAAAATATTTATGGTATTCCCATGGGAATATTGCCTCATCCCGGCGGTGGCGCGCCGGTAAGTTTTGTTTGCTGACTATGTCTTATCCATTATCGTCCGGCCGCAGCGCCGATATGGTGCGCCGCCGTCTGCTGACCGCGCTGGCGCTTTCCCCGCTTCTCTATTCCGCCGCCGGCCGTGCCGCGGCCTATCCCGATCTGCGGCGTATCGTGGCGCTGGAGTGGCGGCAGGTTGAAATGCTGATGGCGTTGGGGATCGCGCCGATGGGCGTCGCGGATATCCATAATTACCGCCTGTGGGTGGCGGAACCCGAACTGCCGCCGGGGGTGATTGATGTCGGTTTTCGTACCGAACCGAACCTGGAACTGCTGGCCGAACTTCGCCCCTCGCTGATTCTGCATTCCGAAGGCTACGGCCCGTCGGCGGAGAAGCTCGTCCGTATCGCGCCGGCGATGGGGTTCGGTTTTAACGATGGAACCGGCAAGCCGCTGGCGTTGGTGAAGCCCTCGCTGGAGAAGCTGGCGGGCGCGCTGGGCATACCCGAGGCGGCGAACCGGCATTTACGGCAGTTCTCCGAATTTATGCAGCAGGCAAAAACGCGTTTACAGCCTTATACCCGTCGCCCGCTGCTGCTGTTTACCCTGCTGGACCTGCGCCACGCGGTGGTGATCGGCAAAAACAGCCTGTTTCAGGAAGTGATGGATGAAGTCGGGATAGAGAACGCCTGGCGCGGCGAAACCAGTTTCTGGGGCAGTACGATTATCGGCATTGAACGTCTGGCCGAGATTGAACACGCCAACGCCCTCTGCTTCGATCACGGCGACGACGCCGTCATGGCGCAGCTGGCGGACAGCCCGCTGTGGCAGGCGATGTCGTTTGTGCGTCAGCGGCGTCTGCAGCGGATACCTCCGGCCTGGCTGTATGGCGCCACGCTGTCGGCCATGCGTTTCTGCCGCCTATTGGAACAGGCTCTGGAGGCGCGGCGTGGCGTTAACTAAAAACCGCATGTTGCCCGTTCTGCCGATCGGTTTTTTGCTGGCGGCGGCGCTGGCGCTGGGCGCTTACAATTTGCAGCGTCAACTGCCCGCGGCGCTGTGGTGGCAGGGGTTATGGCAGCCCTCCGCCGAGGATATCCGCCAACTGCTGTTTCACTATAGCCTGCTGCCGCGCATGGCGCTGGCGCTGCTGGTGGGGGCCGGGCTGGGATTGAGCGGGGTGCTGTTTCAACAGGTTTTGCGTAATCCGCTGGCGGAGTCCTCGACGCTGGGGATCGCCACCGGGGCGCAGCTGGGCATTACGGCCGCCACGCTGGCGGCGCTGCCCGGCGGCGTGTTTATTCAGCAAATAGCGGCGATGATCGGCGCGTTGGCGGTTGGCGCGCTGGTGTTCGGCGTCGCCTGGGGAAGACGTCTGTCGCCGGTTACGCTGATTCTGGCCGGGCTGGTGGTGAGCTTTTACTGCGGCGCGCTCAACCAGCTGCTGGCGCTGTTTTACCACGACCAGCTACAGAATATGTTCCTGTGGAGCAGCGGGGTGCTGAATCAGCAGGACTGGAGTAACGTGCGCTTTGTCTTTCCGCGTCTGCTGATCTGTTTCTGCCTGGCGTTACTGCTGCTGCGTCCGTTAACCCTGCTGGGGCTGGACGACGCCGTCGCCGGCAATCTGGGGCTGGGGATATCGCTGGCGCGGCTGGGCGCCCTCGGACTGGCTATTTTCCTCAGCGCGCAGCTGGTCAACGCGGCCGGCATTATCGGTTTTATCGGCCTTTTTGCTCCGCTGCTGGCCAAAATGCTGGGCGCCAGGCGTTTACTGCATCGACTCTGGCTGGCCCCGTTGCTCGGCGCCTTATTGCTGGGCGTGACCGATCAAATCGTCATCTGGCTGAGCGGCGTATGGCTCGAGGTGCCGACCGGCGCGGCGACGGCGGTGATTGGCGCGCCGCTGCTGCTGTGGCTGCTGCCGCGTTTGCGCACCGGCGGGCAGCCTTCGATGATGGAACCGGGCGGAATACGGGAGACGGAGCGGCGCCGGTGGGGATGGTGGATGCTGGCGGGCGGCGCGCTGTTGATCGCCGTGGCGTTAATCGCGCTGACGCTGGGGAAAAACGCGCAGGGCTGGCAGTGGAGCGGCGGCGATCAGCTGACGCAGCTATTGCCGTGGCGCTGGCCGCGCGTGCTGGCGGCATTGGCCGCCGGGGTGATGCTGGCGGTGGCCGGCACGCTGATACAGAAACTGACCGGCAACCCGATGGGCAGCCCTGAAGTGCTGGGGATCAGTTCCGGCGCCTCCTTCGGCGTCATCATACTGCTGTTCTTCGTACCCGGCGACGCCTTTGCGTGGCTGATCCCGGCCGGAAGCGCCGGCGCCGCGGCGGCGCTGCTGGCGATGGTGATGATTGCCGGGCGCGGCGGATTTTCCACCCAGCGCATGCTGCTGGCCGGTATCGCCCTGAGCATGGTGTTTGGCACGGTGATTACGCTGCTGTTGGCCAGCGGCGATCCGCGCGTGGCGAGCGTGCTCACCTGGCTGTCCGGGTCCACCTATAACGTGGAAGGGCCGGATGCCGTGCGATCCGTCGTTATCGCCGTATTGCTGCTGCTGATAGTCCCGCTGTGCCAGCGCTGGCTGCGTATTTTGCCGTTAGGCGCCGCCACCGCCCGCTCGCTTGGGGTGGCGGTTACCCCGGTGCGTCTGCTGGTGCTGCTATTGGCCTCGGTACTGACCGCCACGGCGACGTTAATCGTCGGGCCGATGAGCTTTGTGGGACTGATGGCGCCGCATCTGGCGCGCATGATGGGGTTCAGCCGCATCATGCCGCAGATCTGCGCTTCCGCGCTACTTGGCGGGGGGCTGATGGTGTCGGCCGACTGGTGCGGGAGAATGTTGCTGTTCCCGAACCAGATTCCGGCCGGGCTGCTGGCGACCTTTATCGGCGCGCCCTATTTCGTTTATCTGCTGCGCCGGCAGGCCCGGTAAAGCCCCACGAGCCCCACGGGGTGGGGCTTAATGGGCAATTTATTACAGCCGGGAAAAGGAACGATGCGCGGCTTCTATCGTGCGTTCAATATCCTGCGGGCTGTGCGCCAGCGACATAAAGCCGGCTTCAAAGGCGGAAGGTGCCAGGTAGATCCCTTCCTCCAGCATCAGATGGAAGAAGCGCTTGAAACGCGCTACGTCGCTGGTCATCACCTCCTGATAGCAGGTGACGCGCTCGGCGTCGGTGAAGAATAGCCCGAACATCCCGCCGGCCTGATTAATAACCAGCGGAATATTCGTCGCCTGCGCCGCCGCGGACAGACCCGCCGCCAGCTGTTCCGTCAGTGCGGTCAGCTTCTGATGCACGCCGGGTTTGGCGACTTCGCTCAGGCAGGCGAAACCCGCCGCCATGGCTATCGGGTTGCCGGACAGTGTTCCCGCCTGATAAACCGGACCGGTGGGGGCCAGCGCCTGCATCACGTCGCGCCGGCCGCCGAAAGCGCCCACCGGCATGCCGCCGCCGATGATTTTCCCCAGACAGGTCAAATCCGGCACGACGCCGTAGTGCGCCTGCGCGCCGGCAAGGGCGACGCGAAAACCGGTCATCACTTCGTCGATAATCAGCAGCGCGCCGAATTCGTCGCACAGCGCGCGCAGCCCCGGCAGAAAATCCGGCAGCGGCGGCACGCAGTTCATATTTCCGGCCACGGGTTCGACGATAACCGTGGCAATATCGTCCGGATATTGTTCAAAGGCGGCGCGTACGGAAGCCAGATCGTTATAGGTGCAGGTTAGGGTATGGCGGGCGAAATCCGCCGGTACGCCCGGCGAATTGGGCTGCCCCAGCGTCAGCGCGCCGGAGCCGGCTTTCACCAGCAGGCAGTCGGCATGTCCGTGATAACAGCCTTCGAATTTGATGATTTTGTCGCGTCCGGTAAATCCCCGCGCCAGGCGGATTGCGCTCATGGTTGCTTCGGTGCCGGAGTTAACCATGCGCACCATGTCGATGGTCGGCACCAGCGAGGTCACCAGATGCGCCATGCGCACTTCCATTTCCGTCGGGGCGCCGAAGCTCAGCCCGCGCTCGGCGGCGTCAATCACCGCCTGACGAATGGCCGGATGGTTATGTCCCAGCACCATCGGCCCCCAGGAGCCGACGTAATCGATATAGGATTTTCCGTCGGCATCGTAAAGATAGGCGCCGTCGGCCCGTTCGATAAACAGGGGAACGCCGCCCACGCCGTTAAACGCCCGAACCGGCGAGTTCACCCCGCCGGGAATAAGTTGCTGCGCCGCGGCGTACAGACTTTCTGATTTGTTCATTAAGCGGTTCCTGACCTTGCATATAGCGTGGAAAATAGTGCCATTCTAATGAACTGGGCGCGGTTGTGAAATCGTTGTGCGGATTTCATAGTTGAAAATGCCTGCGCAGGGTACTGACACAACGGGCGCGCTGGTTGCATAATGGCGTGATGAATTCGTCGACCGGCGTCAAACCTTGAACGTTTTAACCTACTGCTGGATAATAGGCGTATGATTAGGGCGTATCACCTGATGGCCCTGAGTTGGGAGTAGAAAATATTATGAGCGACGATATAGCACTGCCGCTGCAATTTACCGATGCGGCGGCGAACAAGGTGAAAAACCTGATTGCCGATGAAGAAAATCCCGAGCTGAAACTGCGGGTTTATATTACCGGGGGCGGCTGCAGCGGCTTCCAGTACGGCTTTACGTTTGACGATCAAATCAACGAAGGCGATATGACCATCGAGAAGCAGGGCGTGGCCCTGGTGGTCGATCCGATGAGCCTGCAATATCTGGTGGGCGGCTCGGTCGATTATACCGAAGGTCTGGAAGGTTCGCGTTTTATCGTCACCAACCCCAACGCCAAAACCACCTGCGGCTGCGGTTCCTCTTTCAGTATCTGATCGCCAGAAAAAACCATAAGGCCCGTGCCGTCGCTCACACCGCGCGGGTTTTTGCCTTCTGGCGTTACCGCGCCGCTTTACGGACTTAACCACGCACCCGCAATCAGACGTGCCGGCGGCTAATCGTCGTTTTTCAATTCGGCCAACTGGCGGCAAATTTGCTGCGCCGCCAGCAATAAACGCGGCCCGCTGCGGTTAAACCAATCTTCATTGACCGCAATAACCGGCACGGATAACTGCGGCTGCCAGAATTGCCGCGTATTGGCGATGGCGGCGGGGGGGGCGCTGATAATAATCACCTGCGGTTTGCGCGTCAGCACCTGTTCGCGGCTGACCTGCGGCCACGGCACCGGGCTGTCGCTGAAAATATTCCGCGCGCCGCACAGTGAGACGACCTGGCTCTGCAAGGTGCCTTGCGCCGAGGTGAACAGCGGCTGGGAACCAAACTGGATAAAAACCCGCCGGGGCTTATTGCTGGCGTAGCGCTGCCGCAGCTGCGCGATTTGCCGGCGCAGGGCGGCGGCGCTCTGCCGCGCCTGTTCGGGATGCGCACTGTACGGCGCCAGGGTTATCAATGCGCCGGGAATATCGTCAAGGGTTTTAGGGTCCAGATAAACCACGGGAATGCCGAAATTGATCAGCTGTTCCAGCGGCCTCTGCGGGTTGCCTTCGCGCCAGGCCAGAATAAGATCGGGCTTTAGCGCCAGGATCCGCTCAAGGTTAATGCCCTGCCAGGAGGCCACCTGCTCCAGCTTCCGCGCCTGCGGGGGATAGTCGGACCAACTGCTGACCGCCGCCAGCTGCGTCTCCATCCCGGCGGTGTACGCCAGTTCGGTGGCGTGCGGCGCCAGGCTTATCACCCGCTGCGGCGCCGCGTGGGCCGCGGCGGCCAGCGAGAGCAGCAAAAGCCCGAGCAGGCGACGGAGGACGCGCATGATCAGCGGCGCTCGGCCAGCGCCTGCAACATGGTTTCCACCATGCGGGTGGATTGCTCGGCGGCGACCGTCAGAAACTCATCAAAGCTGAGATGGGATTCCTGGTCGGCGACGTCGGAAATGGCCCGCACGATAACGAAAGGCACGGCGAACTGATGGCAGACGTGGGCAATGGCCGTCGCCTCCATCTCTACCGCTATCGCCTGAGGAAAGGTGCGGCGGATGCGCGCCAAAGGTTCCGCGCCGTTGATAAACGCGTCGCCGCTGACCACCAGGCCGCGCACCGCATGCAGCTGAAGTTTGGCAATGGCGTCCTGCGCCAGCGTAATCAGCCCCTCGTCGGCGATAAACGCCGCCGGGCAGCCCGCCATCTGGCCCGGCTCATAGCCAAAGGCGGTGACGTCGGCGTCGTGATAGCGCACTTCGTCGGAAATCACAATATCGCCGACCTTCAGCGTCGCGGCCAGCCCGCCGGCCGAGCCGGTGTTAATCACCACGTCCGGCCGGCTGTGCTCCAGCAATAACGTGGTTCCCAGCGCCGCGGAGACTTTACCGATACCGGACTTCAATAACGCGACTTCGACGCCGTTTAACCGGCCGCTGTAGATTTCACAGCCGGCGCGTTGTATGGTCTGACGGTTTTCTATCCGATCGCGAAGCAGGGTAACTTCTTGTTCCATAGCTCCGATAATGCCGACTTTCATAGGGGTTCCCCACAAATTTTGTGATAAATAGCATGAGTATAGCGTCGGCTAGTCTATCATGGCTTACGGGGTTAAATGGAGACGGTTATGCAGCGGCACTCAATGGAGGATCCTATGTCCGGTATCGATTTCGCCAAAAAGATGAGCTTTCAGCGTCCTCTTAGCCAGCCGATTAGCGCGGAGGATGACTATTCGATTGTGCGCCAGTTTGAAAGCGATCGCGGACGCATCATCAATTCGGCCGCCATTCGCCGCCTGCAGCAAAAAACCCAGGTTTTCCCGCTGGAACGCAACGCCGCGGTGCGTTCGCGCCTGACCCACTCCATGGAAGTGCAGCAGGTCGGGCGCTATATCGCCAAAGATATCCTGGAGCGCCTGCGACGGGATGATCGTCTGGAGGAGCTGGGACTGGCCCAGTGGCAAACCCCGTTCGAAAGCATGGTGGAAATGGCCTGCCTGATGCATGACATCGGCAATCCCCCTTTTGGTCATTTCGGCGAGTCGGCGATCAACAACTGGTTCGGGGCGTTAATGGACGTCGCCTATCAGGGCGAGGGCGATGGACGCCAGGATCGGTGCCGCGTTGAGGCGCTGCGCCTGCGCGACGATGGGCTGGACGAACTGCGCAGCCGCATCCGTCAGGACCTGAGCTACTTTGAAGGAAATGCGCAGGCCATTCGTCTGGTGCATACCCTGCTTAAGCTGAACCTGACCTACGGGCAGGTTGGCTGCATCCTGAAATACACCCGGCCGGCCTACTGGCGCGGAGCCGTACCCGCGCAGTACGACTACCTGATGAAAAAACCCGGCTACTACCTGGCCGAGGAGGAGTTCGTCACCACGCTGCGCGACGCGTTATCGATGGGGGAATTTCATCGCCATCCGCTTACCTACATTATGGAAGCGGCGGACGATATCTCTTACTGCGTTGCCGATCTGGAAGATGCGGTAGAGAAAGATATTCTCACCGTCGAACAGCTTTACGACCGTTTACATCAGAGCTGGGGCGAGGTGCTGCCGGGAGACCTATTCAGCAAGACCGTCGGCCGCGCTTTCGAAAACCAGAATCGTCACCCGTGGCGCAGCACCAGCGATCAATTCTTTATGAATCTTCGCGTAAATACCGTGGCCAAACTGGTGCCGCACGCTTCGCAGCGCTTTATTGATAACCTGCCGGAAATCTATAACGGGGCGTTTAATCAGGCGCTGCTGGAAGATGAAAGCGCGCAGAACCGGTTATTGAAAATATTTAAAAATGTCGCCTTGAAGCACGTATTCAATCATCACGAGGTTGAGCAACTGGAGCTTCAGGGCTACCGGGTTATCCGCGGGCTGCTGGATATTTATAGTCCGCTGCTGGAGCTGGCGTATCAGGACTTCAGCCGACTGGTAACAGAAGGAACGCATAAACGCTATCCTATCGAAACGCGCCTGTATCATAAATTATCCAGCAAACACTGCTTGGCGTATCGGGAGGCGGTGGAGAACCTGCAACGCTTATCTTCCGCCGAGCAGGAGATTCGCGAGTATTATTATCGCGCCCGGTTAATTCAGGATTACATCAGCGGTATGACCGACCTGTATGCCTATGATGAATACCGCAGGCTGATGGCCGCGGAATAATCACTTTTGTAAATAGCGACAATATTTTCTTACGCTTCATCATCTTCCATTGATGAACTTTATTGGTTCATATTTATCTCATCCAGCACGACCTGAGCATAAAGGCCGTGAAACTTGCCCATTGTTACTATGAGATATATTCCCCATGAAAAGAAAATCATTAGTTCTAAGCGCGCTGACGTTAAGCCTGGCGATGGCGATGGGGCCGATCGGAGCGTATGCGGCAGAGACGGCTTCCTCTTCACCTTCACCGACCACGCTTCCCAGCCTGGCGCCGATGCTGGAAAAAGTCATGCCTTCGGTCGTCAGTATTTTTGTGGAAGGGCATACCAACGTCGCCAAAGAGAACATCCCTCAGCAGCTACAGCCTTTCTTTGGCGAAGACTCGCCGTTCTGTCAGGACGGCTCGCCGTTTCAGCAATCTCCCATTTGTCAGAATGGGGAGAGCGACGATGAGGGGCAGCCTTCCCGCCAGCAGGATTTTCAGGCGCTGGGCGCCGGGGTGGTCATCAATGCCGAAAAAGGCTACGTGGTCACCAATAACCACGTGGTGGATAACGCCGATAAAATTCAGGTGCGCCTCAACGACGGCCGTAAATATGACGCCAAAGTGATCGGCAAAGATCCCCGTTCCGACGTGGCGCTGGTGCAACTGCAAAATTTCAACAACCTGACGGCCATCCGCCTGGCCGATTCCGACCAGCTGCGCGTCGGCGATTACACCGTCGCCATCGGTAACCCGTACGGGCTGGGGGAGACGGCGACCTCCGGGATTGTATCGGCGTTGGGGCGCAGCGGATTGAATATTGAAAACTATGAAAACTTTATTCAGACCGACGCGGCCATCAACCGGGGAAACTCCGGCGGCGCGCTGGTTAACCTGAATGGCGAGCTGATCGGGTTAAACACCGCGATCCTGGCTCCTGACGGCGGCAATATCGGCATCGGTTTCGCCATTCCCAGTAATATGGTGAAAAGCCTGGTGGCGCAGATCGTCGAGTTCGGTGAGGTAAAACGCGGCGAGCTGGGCATTACCGGTACCGAGCTGAATTCGGAACTGGCGCAGGCGATGAAGGTGGATGCGCAGCGCGGCGCTTTTGTCAGCCAGGTTCGGCCGAAATCGTCCGCGGCCGAGGCGGGCATTAAAGCCGGCGACGTGATTGTGACGCTGAACGGCAAAGCGATCGGCAGTTTTGCGGCGTTGCGGGCGCAGGTGGGGTCGTTGCCGGTGGGCAGCAAGGTGTCGCTGGGACTGTTGCGCGACGGCAAACCGCTAACGGTGAATGTGACGTTGCAGCAAAGCAGTCAGGCGCAGGTGGCGTCCGGCAACCTCTATTCCGGTATCGAAGGCGCCGAATTAAGCAATATCCAGGTGGATGGCCAAAAGGGCGTCAAGGTCGATAACGTCAAGGCGGATTCCGCGGCGGCGCGCATTGGCTTGAAAAAGGATGACATCATCCTTGGCGTGAACCAGCAGCCGATACAGAATCTTGGCGAACTGCGCAAGATCCTGGAAAGCAAGCCCGCGGTGCTGGCGCTGCATATTCGTCGCGGCGACAGCAATATTTATCTGCTCTCCCAATAATCCCGTTCCATCAAAGCCGGGTGGCTCGCACCCGGCTGTCCCCTCTCAACTATTCCGCCCGAGTTTTGTGAGGTCTTCCACAGTTTCAACTGAATCCCCCATTCTTTGTTAATTTGCACAATGTACGGCGCGGGACGTGCCGCTATGCTGGTGCAATTGTCAGTGTTCCCGCTCAGAGGTAGAAATGGCGTCGTACCACCTTAATGCCAAAATGGCGCAGGATATCGTCGCGCGAACCATGCAGATTATTGATAGTAATATCAACGTGATGGATGCTCGCGGCAAGATCATCGGCAGTGGCGATCAGGAGCGGTTGGGGGAATTGCATGAAGGCGCGCTGCTGGTGCTTTCGCAGGGAAGGGTGGTCGATATTGACGAGGCGGTGGCGCGCCATCTGCACGGCGTTCGTCCTGGGATCAACCTGCCGCTGCATATTGACGGTGAAATCGTCGGGGTGATCGGTCTGACCGGCAACCCCGGACAGTTGCGTCAGTACGGCGAGCTGGTGTGCATGACGGCGGAAATGATGCTTGAGCAGGCGAGGCTGCTGCATATGCTGGCGCAGGATAGCCGCCTGCGCGAAGAGCTGGTGCTTAATCTGATTCGTACTGACGATCTTTCTCCCGCGCTGATGGAGTGGGCGCAGCGTTTGGGCATCGATGTTAATCAGCCGCGCGTCGTGGCCGTGGTTGAGGTCGATAGCGGACAGCTTGGCGTAGACAGCGCGATGGCGGAGCTACAGCAGTTGCAGACGCTGCTGACCACGCCGGAGCGCGACAATCTGATCGCCATTGTTTCCCTGACGGAAATGGTGGTATTGAAGCCGGCGTTAAACAGCCACGGCCGCTGGGATGCGGAAGAGCATCGCCGCCGCGTGGATGGTCTGCTGTCGCGCATGACGGAAAGCAGCCGCCTGCGGGTGCGGCTGGCGCTGGGAAACTATTTTACCGGCCCCGGCAGCATTGCCCGTTCTTACCGTACCGCCCGCACCACCATGAGCGTCGGCAAACAGCGGATGCCGGCGCAACGCTGCTATTATTATCAGGATCTGATGCTGCCGGTATTGCTGGACAGCCTGCGCGGAGGCTGGCAGGCGAATGAACTGGTGCGTCCGTTGGCGAAGCTTAAGGCCATGGACGGTAACGGCCTGCTGCGCCGCACGCTGCATGCCTGGTTCCGCAATAATGTGCAGCCCGGCGTAACGGCAAAGGCGCTGTTTATCCATCGCAACACGCTGGAGTACCGCCTTAACCGTATCTCTGAGCTCACCGGACTGGATCTGGGAAATTTCGACGATCGTCTGCTGCTATATGTCGCCCTGCAATTGGATGAGGAAAAATAGCTATTGCAACATTGCCGCAAAAATATCGTTCCGGCGAATATCATTTACTTAGATTGAAAACTATTTCATATCGGCTAACAATATAACGCGATAGTATAAATTATCGCGAAACAGTATTTTTGCCACTTTCCCATATCCTCTATTGTCACTTTCGTGCCGTCGGTCTGATGCCTGAGCGTACGCCGCGCCAATCAGTCGCATTCATCGTTATTTTTTGAATCTAACTGTCGGAAATGATAACGCATTAACCCGTTATCCTGGGCGCTATAGCGTTCCGGGCGGGAATAAATACTGTCAAATTTTAGGGAGTGATAATAATGTCAATACGTCGTCTGGGACTATCTGTTGCTACGGCAGCGCTGTTGTTTTCCGGCGTTGCTTCCGCAGCGACCGAGCTATTGAACGTATCTTACGATCCGACCCGCGAACTCTATCAACAATATAACGCCGCTTTTATCAAGCATTGGAAAGAGACCGCGGGTGAAGATATCACCATCAAAAACTCCCACGGCGGCTCCGGCAAGCAGGCGCGTTCGGTGATTGACGGCCTGCAGGCTGATGTCGTGACGCTGGCGCTGGCCGGGGATATCGATGCGCTTAATCTGAATCAGCAAATTATCGACCCGAAGTGGCAGGCTCGCTTGCCCGACAATAGTACGCCTTATACCTCCACCATCGTTTTTCTGGTGAGAAAGGGCAATCCGAAGCAGATTAAAGACTGGAACGACCTGGTTAAACCAGGCGTCGAAGTGATTACGCCAAATCCGAAGACTTCCGGCGGCGCCCGCTGGAACTTCCTGGCCGCCTGGGCGTATGCCAAGGCTCAGCCCGGCGGTAATGATGAAACGGCGCTGAAGTTTGTCACCGATCTGTATCGCAATGCCCCGGTGCTGGATACCGGCGCCCGCGGCTCGACGATCAGCTTTGTGCAGCGCCAACTGGGCGATGTTCTGCTGGCCTGGGAAAACGAAGCCTACCTCTCTTTGAAAGAGCAGGGCGGCGATCAGCTGGAAATCGTTACTCCGTCGCTGTCTATTCTGGCCGAACCCCCGGTGGCGGTGGTTGACAAGGTGGTGGAGCGTAAAGGAACGCGGAAACAGGCGGAAGCCTATCTGCAATACCTCTACAGCGACGAGGCGCAACGGATTATCGGTAAGAACTTCTACCGTCCGCGCAATGAAAAGATTGCCGAAGAATTTAAAGATCAGTTCGCCTCGGTGAAGCTGGTAACGATTGACGGCGACTTCGGCGGCTGGAAAGCCGCGCAGGACAGGTTCTTCAAAGATGGCACGGTATTTGACAAAATATTCCAAGAGATCAATAAATAATTAACAGTCTTTCTGGTACTCTTTCAGGCCGCTGTCTATGCAGCGGCTTTATCTCGTCGGCAATTATTTGATTCGCCTGGATCTCTGAGTATGACTATTTAAAGGCACAGTATGTCACAACGTTCCTCCTCGGTAATTCCCGGTTTCGGATTAACTTTGGGTTTCAGCCTGAGTTACTTAGGGTTGATAGTACTCATCCCTTTGGCCGGTATGTTTCTTTACGCCAGCCAACTGACCCTGGAACAATTCTGGGATCTCATTACCAGTCGGCAGGTGCTTTTCTCGCTCCAGCTCTCTTTTGGCACGGCGCTGGCCGCCGCGTTTATCAATGGTATTTTGGGAACGCTGCTGGCGTGGGTGTTGGTCCGTTACACCTTTCCCGGCCGCAAGGTCATTGATGCGATGATCGATATGCCGTTCGCGCTGCCGACGGCGGTCGCGGGGATTGCGCTGACGGCCCTATACGCGCCGAACGGCCTGATTGGTTCGCTGTTTCCGTTTAAAATCGCCTACACCGGCATCGGCATCACGCTGGCGTTGATTTTTGTCACCCTGCCTTTTGTCGTCAGGACATTGCAGCCCGTTCTTGCCGATATTCCGAAAGAAATCGAGGAAGCCGCGGCCTGTCTTGGTGCACGTCCGCTGCAGGTATTCCGCCATGTGTTGATTCCCACCCTGCTTCCCGCCTGGCTGACCGGCTTTGCCCTGGCGTTTGCCCGCGGCGTGGGGGAGTACGGTTCAGTGGTGTTTATCGCGGGGAATATTCCTTTTAAAACTGAAATTCTGCCTCTGCTGATCGTCTCGAAGCTCGACCAGTATGATTACAAAGGCGCGACCGGGATTGGCGTGTTTATGCTGCTGGTTTCTTTCATTATGTTGCTGTTGATTAATTTATTGCAGCGCCGCATCCAACCGAAACTGTAAGGCATGTCGTGATGGATCAAGTTATTTCCGCTCAGCCCCGTGCAACAAAATCCAAGAAGCACCCGGCGACCTACTATATTTTGGTTTCGCTGGCGTGGATCGTCTTTTTCCTGATTCTGGTTTTGCCGCTGTTTATGGTGGTGACGCAGGGGCTGGATAGAGGCGTCGCCGCATTCTGGGATGCCATCACCGAACCCGATGCGGTCTCCGCGCTGAAGCTGACGCTGCTGGCAACGGTGATTTCCGTGCCGCTCAATGTCCTCTTCGGCCTTGCCACCGCCTGGAGCGTGACGAAATTCGAATTCCGCGGCAAAAGTTTTCTGCTGGCGTTAATCGATTTGCCTTTCTCCGTCTCGCCGGTGGTCGCCGGTTTGGTCTATGTCCTGCTGTTTGGGGCGCAAAGTAAGCTGTATCCGTTTCTGACCGCCCATAATCTGGAAGTCGTTTATGCGGTGCCGGGGATTGTGCTGGCGACGATTTTCGTCACGCTGCCGTACGTGGCCCGCGAACTGATCCCGTTGATGGAGCAGCAGGGGTCGCAGGAAGAAGAGGCCGCCAGGCTGTTGGGCGCCAATGGCTGGCAGATGTTCTGGCATATCACGCTGCCTAACGTGAAGTGGGCGCTGATTTACGGCGTAGTGCTGTGTACCGCCAGGGCGATGGGGGAATTCGGCGCCGTCTCGGTTATTTCCGGCCATATCCGCGGGTTGACCAACACGCTGCCGCTGCATATCGAAATTCTTTATAACGAATACAATATCGTCGCTGCTTTTAGCGTCGCCATACTGCTGTTGGTGATGTCGCTGGTCGTGCTGCTGTTGCGCCAGTGGAGTGAGAGCCGCCTGACGAAGCAACTAGAGAAACAACAGGAGTTGACCAAAAATGAGCATTGAGATCCGCAATATTAATAAACAATTTGGTCAGTTCCAGGCTCTGAATCAAATCAATCTGGCCATTCAGAGCGGCGAACTGGTGGCTCTGCTGGGGCCGTCCGGGTGCGGTAAAACAACATTATTGCGTATTATCGCCGGTCTGGAGCAGCCGGATAGCGGCAGCATTATTTTTCATGGCGAGGATGTCTCCGTTCACGATGTGCGTCAGCGCAATGTGGGGTTTGTGTTCCAGCACTACGCCTTGTTCCGCCACATGACGGTATTTGACAACGTGGCGTTCGGGCTGCGGATGAAGCCGAAAAGCACCCGCCCGTCGAAACGCGATATTGAGAAAAAAGTCCATGAACTGCTGCGCCTGGTGCAGCTGGAGTGGCTGGCGGATCGCTATCCCGAGCAATTGTCCGGCGGTCAGCGTCAGCGTATCGCCCTTGCCAGGGCGCTGATTGTCGAGCCCAGCATTCTGTTGCTGGACGAACCCTTCGGCGCGCTGGATGCCAAAGTGCGCAAGGAGCTGCGTCGCTGGTTGTCCCGCCTGCATGAGGATATCAATCTGACGTCGGTGTTTGTTACCCACGATCAGGAAGAGGCGATGGAAGTCGCCGATCGTATCGTACTGATGAATAAAGGCGTTATTGAACAGATTGGTTCGCCTGATGAAGTCTATAATCATCCGGCCAGTGAATTTGTTTATCACTTCCTGGGGGACAGCAACCTGCTGAAGATTGAGCAGACTGACGAAACCATTCTGTTCCGTCCCCATGAAGTGGCTTTGTCCGTTGAGGCGCAGGATGGCTATCAGCCGGTCATCGTACGCGATATCCGTCCGCTGGGCGCGTTGACCCGCCTGTCATTGAAGATTGGCAATCAACAGGAGCTGATAGAAGCCGAAGTGGCGAAAGACGATCTCAGTTTGCATGGCTTGCAAAAAGGGGATGTTATCCAGTTCAAACCCAAGCGTTATAACCACGACTGGGAAATCTGACGCTTTCGCGGATAAACCCTTCACCGTATAAAACCCATAAAAAACGCTCTTATCAGGGCGTTTTTTGTTGAAACGGACAAAATCAATTATTAGGCGAGATGGAAGAATATCGGGTAACGACGATATGCAGTATGCCGCGGGCGGCGGCGAGCCTGCTACGAATCATGTCTGACGCCGTTCAGGTGTTGGTGAGTATGGCATCAAAAGCAGAAAGAATTTCACCCCGGGATAAAATGGCACTACACACAAAATCCATTTTATGAATTTTTCTGGCTTCGAGAAATGTCATCGCGGGAGTAAATACGTAATAGTCCCCACCATTAACATTCACGATAGGGGTTATTCTTTTTTGATTCAGGGTGAGGTTATGCTTTGAAACCAGGGGAACAATCAATCTTGTCGATAAATCATCGAAATAATCGTGCTGAATGACCAGATAATACGGCCATAGCTGGTTTGATTTTGCCGATGGATTGCGGTAGATATCAAACTGTGACATTAAATGCCGCCGAAAAAGTCATCATCCGTGAGCATTCCGGCCTTTTCCATAAACATATTCATGGCCTGCATATCCTGCTTTTCTTTTTCCCGCTCGTTTTTTCGGGCCTCTATTGCCTGTGCCAGAAGCTGATCCAGCGTTGCCGACAGGTTCATATCCATGCTGCGGGCCGCTTCAACCAATGAAGCCGTCAGATATACATTGGTGCTTCTTTTGGCGCCATGGCGGGGGACGATTGCGGTTTTCATCATGTGGTATCCTCTGCGCAAGGGTATGCGCAGAGTATGTGCCAGCGGTGTTGAAAAAGCAATCTCAGCACCCGCACGACTCGTGCAACATGGTAATTTTGAATGAATGTACTTCAGAAAGGAAAACTTTGCGGATATTGGTGGGTCGTGCAGGATTCGAACCTGCGACCAATTGATTAAAAGTCAACTGCTCTACCAACTGAGCTAACGACCCGCAGAAGTGGTGGGTGATGACGGGATCGAACCGCCGACCCCCTCCTTGTAAGGGAGGTGCTCTCCCAGCTGAGCTAATCACCCACTTCTGAACTTCATTTCCAGCAAGAAGACAGCTGGTATGAGATTGGTGGGTGATGACGGGATCGAACCGCCGACCCCCTCCTTGTAAGGGAGGTGCTCTCCCAGCTGAGCTAATCACCCAATCTCGATTCTTCTTGCTTCACACAGCGCGTCACTCTAAGAGTGGTGGGTGATGACGGGATCGAACCGCCGACCCCCTCCTTGTAAGGGAGGTGCTCTCCCAGCTGAGCTAATCACCCTCGCTGTGTGGAGTCGCATTATAGGGATAGTTGAAAGTGAGTCAACGCTTTTTAAAAGTAAAACGGCCGTTCGTTGTAAAATTAGGCAAGGCGTCCTATTTCTGCGCGTCGGCGATGCTTCCTTGGTCAGCTCGGGGCGTAATAAACCAGGGCGCGGCACGTTACGGCGTTGAGGAATCGGGGCAGAATGATAGAATGTCGCCACTTTATATTATTTTGAACTTATGTCGGTATACGCCGACAGCCGTTGCGTAAAAAGGCTGTAATCCCAAATGAAAATCAAAACCCGTTTCGCGCCCAGTCCAACTGGCTATCTTCACGTCGGCGGCGCCCGCACCGCGCTTTATTCCTGGCTGTTTGCCCGTCATCATGGCGGCGAGTTCGTTTTGCGTATTGAAGATACCGACCTGGAGCGTTCTACCCAGGAAGCGATTGATGCCATTATGGACGGCATGAACTGGCTGCATCTTGATTGGGATGAGGGTCCGTATTATCAGACCAAGCGCTTTGACCGCTATAACGCCGTTATTGACCAGATGCTGGAAAACGGTACCGCCTATAAATGTTATTGCTCGAAAGAACGTCTGGAAGCGCTGCGCGAAAAGCAGATGGCGAACGGCGAGAAGCCGCGTTATGACGGCCACTGCCGCGATTCCCATCACCATCACGCCGATGACGAGCCTCACGTGGTGCGTTTTCTGAATCCGCAGCAAGGCTCGGTGATCTTTAACGACAGCATTCGCGGTCCGATTGAGTTCAGCAATCAGGAGCTTGACGATCTGATCATCCGCCGTACCGACGGTTCGCCGACCTATAACTTCTGCGTGGTGATCGACGACTGGGACATGGAAATTACCCACGTGATCCGTGGCGAAGACCATATCAACAATACGCCGCGCCAGATTAATATCCTGAAGGCGTTGGGCGCGCCGGTGCCGGAATATGCCCACGTATCGATGATTCTGGGGGATGACGGCAAGAAACTCTCCAAACGGCACGGCGCCGTGGGCGTGATGCAGTATCGCGATGATGGCTATCTGCCGGAAGCGCTGCTGAACTATCTGGTGCGTTTAGGGTGGTCGTACGGCGATCAGGAAATTTTCTCGGTGGAAGAGATGAAAAATCTGTTTTCACTGGATGCGGTCAGCAAATCGGCGAGCGCCTTCAATACCGAAAAACTGCAGTGGCTGAATCATCACTATATCAATCACCTGCCGCCGGAATACGTCGCCACCCATTTGTCATGGCATATCGAGCAGGCGGGTATCGACACCCGCACCGGGCCGCAGCTGAGCGAACTGGTTACCCTGCTGGGCGAGCGCTGCAAGACCCTGAAAGAGATTGCGGCTTCCTGCCGTTATTTCTATGAAGACTTTGAACAGTTCGATGCCGATGCGGCGAAGAAACACCTGCGTCCGGTGGCGCGTCAGCCGCTGGAGCTGGTGCGCGCCAAGCTGGCGGCCATCACCGACTGGACGGCTGAAAATATTCATCAGGCGATTCAGGGAACCGCCGATGAATTGGGCCAGGGCATGGGTAAGGTCGGTATGCCGCTGCGCGTGGCCGTAACCGGCGCAGGGCAGTCTCCCGGCGTGGATGTGACGGTACAGGCTGTCGGTCAGCAGCGAGCGCTGGCGCGGATTGATAAGGCGCTGGCGTTTATCGCCGAACGTGAAGCGCAGCAGTAATCGCTGACGCTATTCGCTTAACGCAAGCCCGGCAAACCCGCCGGGCTTTTTTCATCCGGAAGCGGGCGTCGTTACTGGCCGGCGATAATAACCGCCCTGGCGATGGCGTCCGGAATAACGTCGCCGTGGTTTTTGCCGGCAAACAGGATAAACCGCGCATTGGCGCCCTGATCTTGTAACCGGGCGGCCAGCGTTCGCGCTTTGGTCACCATTTGCCGCCGGCTGTGACGCTCCTCCCGTCTGGCGTCGGCGGGCCGTCCTGCCGTCGCTTTTTCCGGCGCGTCCTCGTATTCGCCCACGCTCAGGGTAATGGACTGCGGCGGCGCGTCGAGCAGCGGCGTTTTTGCCGGGATAACCACGTCATCGCCCCACCAGATAGAGGGGCTTGCCGCCACATAGCGCTGAAAAGACGCGCTATGGTTAAACAGCGCGTAAAGGGTAAACAGACCGCCGAAAGAGTGGCCGGCGAGGGTCTGTTTTTGCCTGTTAACCCGATAACGCGCCTCCACCCAGGGTTTCACGCCGCTTTGCAGGAACTGATAAAAGGCTTCGGCTTCCCCGCCCTTGTCAAAATGGGGATCGGCGATGGTGGTCGGCGGGGTGTAATCCCGCGTTCGGGCCGGCACATCGTACGCCCGATCGCCCTGGTAGCCGACGGCGACGATCAGCGGTGCCGCTCCGTTTTCCGTTTTATAGCTGTTCACCGCGAAAGGAAACTGCGCATTGCCGTCCAGCAGATAAAGAACGGGATAACCTTCCGCCGGCGGCGCCTGACGCGGAAGCGCAATAAAAAGTCGGTACCGGCGGCCTTTATCACTCTCCATGTCGAACTGGCGGATATCGAAATGATCTCCGGCCTGTTCGGTGATGGGAGCGATGTCCGGCTGTGCTCTGGCAGGCAAGATGCCGGCCATCATCAGGGTAAATGCAATCATCGGCAAATAGCGCATGGGACAGGTTGGGTAAATGGATGAACGTAATACTATCAGATGATAATAAAACGCCTTATCGTTGACAGCTTTTTTATGCTATTTACCTGACGCGCCGCGCTTTCGCCATCCTGAACCACCGGTCGAGGCCGATATGTTATCGATTATGAGCGCGTTTGGCGTCTTTTTCAGCGGTTGGCGCCATAAAAGGATTTAGCCGTTGACACTGCCAATCGGGTCTCATATTATGCGACCCGTTCGCACAGATACGGTCTGTAAGATACGGGGCTATAGCTCAGCTGGGAGAGCGCTTGCATGGCATGCAAGAGGTCAGCGGTTCGATCCCGCTTAGCTCCACCAAACAATCCCTCTGTTTGGTTTTATATCGCGAACACGCCACTTGATGTGGGGCTATAGCTCAGCTGGGAGAGCGCTTGCATGGCATGCAAGAGGTCAGCGGTTCGATCCCGCTTAGCTCCACCAAATCACTCCCTCTCCCTGTTATATCATTCCCTGGTCTGTTATCGTTTTTCAATGCCTTGATATTGCTGCCTCCAGCGGCTGAAGGCAGTGTTTCTTTACTGATTCTCCGGCAGGCGCGGCGTCCAGTCTATCGGGGCAAGACCTTGCTGTTCCAGGAGCCGGTTAGCCTGGGAAAAATGCTTACATCCCAGAAAGCCGCGATGGGCTGACAGCGGGGAAGGGTGCGGCGCTTTCAGAACGTGATGGCGCTGGCGGTCAATAATGCTGCCTTTTTTCTGGGCGTGCGATCCCCACAGCAAAAAGACAATGCCTTCGCGATTTTCATTCAATGCCGCAATAACGCGGTCGGTAAAGGTTTCCCAGCCCAGATTGGCGTGTGAGTGCGCCTGGCCGGCCTCAACGGTCAACACCGTATTCAGCAGCATCACCCCTTGCTCGGCCCAGCTTTGCAGGAAGCCGTGCCGCGGGATTTCAAAGCCCGGTATATCATTAGCCAGTTCTTTATAAATATTGACCAGCGACGGTGGTGCGGGCACGCCAGGGCGAACGGAAAAAGAGAGCCCATGGGCCTGGTTGGGGCCGTGGTAGGGATCCTGGCCGAGGATAACCACCTTGACCTGATGAAGCTCGGTAAAGCGGAAAGCGTTAAAGACATCTTTCTGCGGCGGGTAAATGATTTTTCCCGCCGCGCGTTCTGTACCGACGAATTTAAGCGTATTAATAAAGTAGGGCTGTAGCTTTTCTTGTGCCAGAACGTCATGCCAGGTTAGGGAAGTTGCCATTATGCACTCTCTGTCCGTAGGGTGAGTTTTGTTGCCGGTAGCTTACCGTTCAATTGCGCCGAGGTAAAATCGTAACCATGGCGAAAGCAGCGCGACGCAGGGATGATTTTGAAAAAAAATTGAAAATTTACAAAATTATTTGCAATAATGATGGCTGATAAATTTGATGTAAAACAATAAATTGCCCTGACTGGTTGTTTTTGGTGGTTGTTAAAATTGATTTAAGTCAAGGAATGCCCGCCACTGTGCTGGTATATAGGGACTCAGGTAGAATTAGTTTTATTCAAACGTTAAAAACTAACGGCAGTTTGTTACTGATACCAATTTTTAATTAAGACGATAAACACGCCGTTTTACGGAGGCAATAATGGTTACTGGTATTCAAATCACCAAAGCAAACGACAGCGCGCTGATCAATTCTTTCTGGTTGCTGGATGAAGAAAAATCTCAGGCACGTTGTGTTTGTGCAAAATCCGTTTATAGCGAAGATCAAATCGTGCCGGTAAGCGATCTGGGCCAGATTGAATATCGTGAAGTTCCGCTGGAAATCAAACCGGAAGTGCGCGTGGAAGGCGGTCAGCATCTGAATGTCAACGTGCTGCGTCGTGAAACGCTGGAAGATGCCGTTCAGCATCCGGAAAAATACCCGCAGTTGACTATCCGCGTTTCCGGTTATGCGGTGCGTTTCAACTCGTTGACGCCGGAACAGCAGCGTGACGTGATCACCCGTACTTTTACCGAAAGTCTGTAACTCGTTTTATTCGAGAGCGTGACGTAAATACAAAAGGGAGCCGAAGCTCCCTTTGAGGTAGCTGACAAAGTCGCCTGTAAGTCGGCGATACCCGGGCCTACCGTACCGAGGGGCGCTCCGGCGGCTTACGCCGCTACGGCCCCTCGCCGCGCTCTCCCTAATAACGAGCTTTGTCAATGGTCTGAAAAGGGAGCCGAAGCTCCCTTTTTGCATTCCAGCGCGTTATTCGCCAGACTCACCCGCTTTGGGAACCGGCTGACGGCGTTTGCCGATGTTTTTGCTGTCCCGGTGACGTACCTTCACCTTGACCTTCTCTTTTTCTTTCTCTTTCTTTTCTTTCCGCTTGGCCAATACTTTTTTGGAGGGCTTGCCGGTGGTTTTGGCGCTGGGCGCTTTGGTGGCCGGGCGAAGCTCCTCGATAACCCGCGCTTTCAGCGGTTCATTCAGATAACGGCTGATTTTCCCCAGCAGCAGGTGATCGTGCGCTTCGACGAAAGAGATCGCGCAGCCTTTGCGCCCCGCGCGACCGGTACGGCCGATGCGATGGAGATAGGTATCGGCGGTACGCGGAAGGTCGAAATTGAACACGTGGCTGACATCATTGATGTCGATGCCGCGTGCGGCGACGTCGGTCGCCACCAACACGTTCACCCGCCCGTCGCTCAGGCGTTTGATCGCTTCGTTACGCTTGGCCTGTACCATTTCGCCTTCAAGATAACAGGCGGTAATGCCGACTTCCCGTAACCAGGCCACCAGTTCATGCACTCGTTCGCGCTTGCGCACGAAAACGATTGAGCGGGTAACGTCCGCTTGTTTCAACTGGTGGCAGAGCAGGGCGGTTTTGTGTTTGATATCGTCGGCGCGGTAGTACCATTGCAGAATTTTTTTCCGCTCGCGGCGTGAGGGATCGGCTTCAACTTCGACCGGATCGTTCAGCAAACGCTCGGCAAAGTCTTTAATCGCCTCGCCTTCCAGCGTCGCGGAGAACAGCAGTGTCTGTTTGCGCCAGCGGGTTTCACCGGCGATATGCTCGATATCCTGCGCGAAGCCCATATCCAGCATGCGATCCGCTTCATCCAGGATCAGCGTTTCTACCGCCCGGCAGTCAAAATTCTCTTCTTTGATATATTGCAGCAGACGACCGGTGGTCGCCACCACCACATCCTGATTTTCACTGAACACTTCGGCGTGGTTCATGTAGGCCACGCCGCCGGTAATGGTGGCGATATCCAGGTGGGTGTGGGCGGCCATGATGCGCGCCTGATCGGCGACCTGCATGGCGAGTTCTCGCGTCGGCGTTAAGATCAGAATACGAGGCGGCCCGGATTTTTTACGAGGAAAATCTAACAGATGCTGCAAGACCGGCAGCAGATAGGCGGCGGTTTTGCCGGTGCCGGTCGGCGCTGAGCCCAGCACATCGCGGCCGTCCATTGCCGGCGGAATGGCCGCCAACTGGATAGCCGTCGGGCGTTCATAACCCATATCGCGCAGGGCGTCTAACAGGCTGTCATCAAGATCTAACTCGGAAAAAGTTGTTGCTGTCATGGTCTACCTCTATTTGGGGCGCTGATTATAGACGCATTGGCCGGGTTCTTCACCTGTTTAAAACAGACAACCGCGCTTTTACTGTATAGATGTTTACCCTATGCTACGACGGTTTTCATCTGGAGCCCGGCATAATGAGTGAGCAACCTGACCATAAATCGTCGCTGCGACGCGATGGGTTTACCTTCAAGCGCTTTTTCGTGGCGCACGATCGCTGCGCCATGAAGGTGGGAACCGACGGCATATTGCTGGGGGCGTGGGCGCCGGTATCCGACGGCGTGCAGCGCGTATTGGACATCGGCTGCGGCTCGGGATTGATCGCCCTGATGCTGGCGCAGCGCACTGATAATGATGTGCGGATCGATGCGGTGGAGCTGGACGCGGCGGCGGGCCGCCAGGCCGGAGAGAATATCGCCGCGTCTCCGTGGTCCGATCGTATGAGGGTTCAGGTTGCGGATATTGCCGATTTCGCCGCCGCCGGCGCGGCACGTTATTCCTTGATTGTCAGCAACCCGCCTTATTATACGCCCGGTATCGCCTGCGGTACGGCGCAGCGAAGCCAGGCTCGTTACACCGCCACGCTGCCGCATGAGCTGCTGCTCGACTGCGTGCGGCGTCTGATAACGCCCGACGGCCTATTCTGCGTGGTGCTGCCTGTATCGGTCGCCGAGGCTTTTATTACGCTGGCGGCGCAGCAGCACTGGTTTCTCCGCCAGCGCGTAGACGTCGCCGAATATCATGCACGCCCGGCGCACCGCACGCTGTTGGCGCTATCGCTGCAACCCGGAGAGTGCCGGGCGCGGCAGTTGGCGATACGTGACGCGGATCGGCGCTACTCCGCCGATTTCCGGGCGCTGACCAGGCATTTTTATGTAGTTATGTAGTTATGTAGCTTGGCGGGCAGGGATAGCCCGCCATAAAAAAACGCCCGGAGCGTTTTTCAACGTCGCCCGCGACGGCCCTGAGGGTGGCGGGCAGGGATAGCCCGCCATAAAAAATCGCCGCTAAGGGGTGAGGATGGTGGGTTTAGGGGCGTCGAACTGATCTGGATAATCAAGAGTGTAATGCAATCCGCGGCTCTCTTTTCTTTCCAGCGCGCTGCGAACGATCAACTCCGCCACCTGCACCAGATTGCGCAGCTCCAGCAGGTTATTGGAAATACGGAAATGAGCGTAATACTCATCAATTTCTTGCTGGAGCAGGGTAATGCGGTGCAGCGCCCGTTCCAGCCGTTTGGTGGTGCGCACGATGCCGACGTAGTCCCACATAAATAGCCTTAGCTCATGCCAGTTATGCTGGATAACCACCTGCTCGTCCGAATTGTCGACCTGGCTTTCATCCCAGGCCGGCAGTTTCTTGATGGGTTTGATTTGCGGCAGGCGGCGCAGGATATCTTCCGACGCCGACCAGCCGTAGACCAGACACTCCAGCAAGGAGTTCGACGCCATGCGATTGGCGCCGTGCAGCCCGGTATAGCTCACCTCGCCGATGGCGTACAGGCCGTCGAGATCGGTGCGCCCATGCTGATCGACCATCACGCCGCCGCAGGTATAGTGCGCCGCGGGAACAATGGGAATAGCCTCACGGGTAATATCGATGCCCAGCGCCAACAGCTTTTCATAGATGGTGGGAAAATGCTGTTTAACAAACTCCGCGGGTTTATGGCTGATGTCCAGATACATGCAGTCCGCGCCAAGCCGCTTCATTTCGTGGTCGATCGCTCTGGCGACGACGTCACGCGGGGCGAGTTCGCCTCGGGGATCGAAGTCGGGCATAAAGCGGCTGCCGTCGGGGCGCTTCAGGTAAGCCCCTTCGCCGCGCAGGGCTTCGGTCAGCAGAAAATTACGCGCCTGCGGATGAAATAAGCAGGTGGGGTGAAACTGATTGAACTCCAGGTTGGCTACCCGGCAGCCCGCGCGCCATGCCATGGCAATGCCGTCGCCGGATGAAATATCCGGGTTGGTGGTGTATTGATACACCTTGGATGCGCCGCCGGTGGCAAGAACGACGGTCTTTGCCCGGCAGGATTCGACCGTTTCCCGTTCACGGTTCCATATGTACGCGCCGACAATCCGCCGGGTTCCCGGCAGGCCCAGTTTGCTTGAGGTGAGCAAATCGACGGCGTTACATCGTTCCATAATATGGATTCGGGGATGGGAGCGGGCTTTTTGTACCAGCGTATTTTCCACTTCTTTACCGGTGGCGTCGGCCGCATGCAGGATCCGGCGGTGGCTATGCCCTCCCTCTCGGGTCAGGTGATAACGCGCTTCGCCGCCGGCGTCGGTTTCCGTATCGAACAGTACGCCCTGATCGATCAGCCACTGCACGCAGCTTTTGGCATTGCCGGCGATGAACTCCACGGCTTCACGCTCGCACAGCCCGTCGCCCGCGACTAATGTATCGTCGATGTGTGAATCGATGCTGTCGGTTTCATCGAAAACCGCGGCAATGCCGCCCTGGGCATAGAAGGTCGAGCCCTCATTAAGCGGTCCTTTACTGAGAACGGTAACGTTTGCGTGGTCGGCCAGACGCAGCGCGAGAGACAGCCCGGCAGCACCGCTGCCAATGATTAACACATCACAGGAGTATTCAGTGGTCGGTTGCATGTTTGTATCGTCAACATAAAAAAGGAAGGGAAAACCGATGTTAGCACTCAATGTTTTATCCATGTATTGATTTTGATCGCCCTGTAAAGATGTATAAATACCACTCCCCAGGCAGGGCAGGTCCGTGCTAATGGCATGGATTTATCGTATGATCGGCCCGTTGTGCCCGATGATAACTGAAAAAAATGACGAGTCGGCGCGACTCGTTATGGGCACGGTTAACCGCGGTAGGCAGAAGAAATTGATTGCCCGGAACTTTAATGCCATGCGTTGGCTCTAAGCTGGAGCTTGCTCTGGGTATAACTATATATGGCTGGCAGTACTATTTTACGTGTGGAGAACGGTTTGAGGAGATATTACCTCGGATGAGCGAGCAGCTAGCAGATCAGGTCCTGGTAGAGCGGGTCCAGAAGGGCGATCAAAAATCGTTTAACCTACTGGTTATTCGCTACCAGCATAAGGTGGCGAGCCTGGTATCCCGTTACGTCCCTCAGGGGGACGTACCTGACGTGGTACAGGAGTCGTTTATCAAGGCGTATCGCGCGCTGGAGTCATTTCGCGGCGATAGCGCCTTTTATACATGGTTGTATCGCATCGCGGTGAATACGGCGAAAAACTATCTGGTTGCTCAGGGCCGCCGCCCGCCTTCCAGCGATATTGACGCCAACGATGCGGAGAACTATGAAAATGCCGGCGCATTGAAAGAAATATCGAACCCTGAGAATTTAATGTTGTCAGAGGAGTTAAGAAGCATCGTTTTCCGTACCATCGAGTCGTTGCCGGAGGATTTGCGCATGGCGATTACCTTGCGTGAATTGGATGGATTGAGTTATGAAGAGATAGCCGTAATTATGGATTGTCCCGTCGGCACGGTTCGCTCCCGTATCTTCCGGGCGCGGGAAGCGATTGATAACAAAGTACAACCGCTTATTCAGCGCTAGCGAGTGGCAAGCGCAGCGTATGATTAATGATGGATTTGACTGATAAGGGTGTGGGTATGCAGAAAGAGAAGCTTTCCGCTTTAATGGATGGTGAGGCTGTCGATTCCGAACTGCTGAGTGCCTTGTCGCGCGATGATAAGTTACAGCAAAGTTGGCAAAGTTATCATCTTATCCGCGACACATTGCGTGGAGATATTGGTGAAAACGCTATCCATCTGGATATCGCTTCACGCGTCGCTGCCGCTATCGAGCAGGAGCCTGTACGCCTGGTTCCCCAGGCAGTCCCCGAATCTCAGCCACATCCGCGGAGTTGGTCACAGCTGCCGTTCTGGCACAAGGTGCGGCCGTGGGCCAGCCAGCTGACCCAGATTGGCGTCGCGGCCTGCGTATCGCTGGCGGTGATTGTCGGCGTGCAGAATTACAACCAAATCGGCGGCTCGGACGGCGTAACCGAGTCTGCGGCGTTCAGTACGCTACCGGCAATGGGAACGGCGTCGCCGGTCAGCCTGGGCGTGCCGTCGGAAAATGCGGCGGCTCAGGGGCAGCAGAAATCGGACGTGCAACGTAACCGCCTCAATGCTATTTTGCAGGATTATGAATTACAGCGCCGCCTGCACGCCGAACAACTCCAGCAGCATGACGATCAGCAAGCGGCGATTCAGGTTCCAGGAACTCAATCATTAGGAACTCAGCCTCGGTAATGAAGCCTGTCTGGTTTGCCGTCTGTTTATTGATTGGCAGTCTGTTTTATTCCACCATCGCCCCGGCGCAAACCGCGTCCGGGGCGTTGTTGCAACAAATGAACAGCGCCAGCCGTTCGTTAAACTATGAAATCTCTTTTATCAATATCACCCGTCAGGGATTCGAGTCGGTGCGCTACCGTCACGCGGTGATTAATAATCGTTCATTGGCGCAGTTAATGTTTATGGACGGGCCGCGGCGCGAGATCGTGCAGCGGGGCAATGAAATCAGCTATTTCGATGCCGGTCTTGAGCCTTTTACCCTGTCGAGCGATCATATCGTCGATTCGTTACCCTCGCTGGTTTACGCTGATTTTCAGAAAATCGCCCAGTATTACGACTTTGTTCCCGCCGACGGCCGTGTGCGCATCGCCGATCGTCTGGCCGTGGGGATCAGGATTATTTCACGGGATGCGACGCGCTACAGCTATGCCGTCTGGATGGACGCGGAGTCAAAATTGCCTTTGCGGGTCGATCTGCAGGATCGTAATGGCGAGCGTCTGGAGCAATTCCTGGCGACCGCTTTAATCGTCGATGACGGCGTGGTGAACGCGATGCGTCCGCTGGAAAATATTCGTCTTCCTCCCGCACTGTCGGCCCCCGCGGCCGAAAACAAGGATTTTGCCTGGTTGGCGCAGTGGCTGCCGCTGGGAATGAAAGAGGTGTCGCGCAGCCGCAGGGTATTGCCGGGAGCCACGCTCCCTATTGAAACGCGTTTGTACAGCGACGGATTGTTCAGTTTTTCCATCAACGTCAGTCCCTCTTCCGAAGCGCGCGGCGAGCAGGCTGTTCGTACCGGCAGGCGTTCAATACACACCGAGGTTCGTGATAACAATGAGATCACCGTGGTCGGCGAGCTCCCGCCGGCCACGGCCAAGCGTGTGGCGGACAATGTTATCTTCAAGGCGCAATGATGATTAAAGAATGGGCGACGGTTATTTCATGGCAGGACGGCATCGCGCTGCTGCGCTGTGAACAACGTTCCGGCTGCGGTAGCTGCCAGTCGCGCTCCTCCTGCGGGACCTCGATATTGAACCAGTTAGGCGCGCCGGCCGAACACACGCTGCATGTGCCCTGCGCGCAGCCGCTGCAAAGCGGTCAGCGGGTTGAGCTGGGTATTGCCGAAGAGAGCCTGCTGCACTCCGCCGTCATGGTCTATTTTGTTCCGCTGCTGGGACTGTTCGCCGGCTCGGCGCTATTTCAGGCTTTGTTCGCCAGCGAGCTTGCCGCTGTTCTGGGCGCATTGATCGGCGGCGGGGCGGCTTTTTTATCCGTAAAGCGCTGGGCGGCAAAGCTGGGGAAAAACAGCCGTTATCAACCGGTTATTCTGCAAATTGCGCTTCCGGGGGAGTTATTGCAAATTAACACCCTGACCGAGTCATAGAATGAGGCGCGCGGGAGAAGAAAGATAACGCCGTCATTCCTTGCCTATCCCCATGACTTTCGGCCGTTGTCATCGCTTTAACCTCTTCTTTCATCCTGTCGCGCCGCCATCCCGAATAAAACCGTCATAATCAAAGTTAATGCGCGGTACATGACTAGGTTTTCGGTCGTCCGGCATGTAGAATGCAGCGATTCAGGTGGAAGGTCATCGCTGCTGTTTTCACCTAATGCGCATGCCCATCGGCAAGAATTTCTGGAATATCAAGGTAGAAAAATTTTTATAATGAAGCATATACGAAATTTCTCCATTATTGCCCACATCGATCATGGTAAGTCGACATTATCCGACCGCATTATCCAGATTTGCGGTGGTTTAACCGAACGTGAAATGGCTGCGCAGGTTCTGGACTCAATGGATCTGGAGCGCGAGCGCGGTATAACAATCAAAGCGCAGAGTGTGACGCTGGATTACCATGCGGCGGATGGGCAAACCTATCAGTTAAACTTCATTGATACTCCCGGACACGTCGACTTCTCTTATGAAGTTTCGCGCTCGCTGGCCGCTTGCGAAGGCGCTTTGCTGGTGGTTGATGCCGGCCAGGGGGTGGAAGCTCAGACGCTGGCGAACTGTTACACCGCGCTGGATATGGATTTGGAAGTGGTTCCGGTGCTTAACAAAATCGACCTGCCGGCCGCCGATCCGGATCGCGTCGCGCAGGAAATCGAAGATATCGTCGGCATCGATGCGACGGACGCCGTGCGCTGTTCGGCTAAAACCGGCGTCGGCGTGCCTGAAGTATTGGAACGCCTGGTGCGGGACGTGCCTCCTCCTCAGGGGAGCGCGGAGGCGCCGCTGCAGGCGCTGATCATCGACTCCTGGTTTGATAACTATCTTGGCGTGGTTTCACTGGTGCGCATTAAAAATGGTTCGATGCGCAAAGGCGACAAGATCAAGGTCATGAGCACCGGGCAGGTTTATAACGCCGATCGGCTGGGTATTTTCACCCCGAAACGGGTCGACCGCGACGTGCTCAACTGTGGCGAGGTCGGCTGGCTGGTCTGCGCCATCAAAGATATTCTGGGCGCGCCGGTGGGCGATACGTTAACGCAGGCCCGTCAGCCGGCGGAAAAAGCGTTGCCGGGATTCAAAAAGGTCAAACCCCAGGTTTATGCCGGGCTATTCCCCATCAGTTCCGATGATTATGAAGCCTTCCGCGACGCATTGGGTAAGCTGAGCCTGAACGATGCTTCGCTGTTTTACGAACCGGAAAGCTCTACCGCGCTGGGTTTCGGTTTCCGCTGCGGCTTCCTTGGGTTGCTGCATATGGAGATCATCCAGGAGCGGCTGGAACGTGAATACGATCTGGAACTGATTACCACCGCGCCTACGGTGGTCTATGAAGTTGAAACCACCGCCGGTGAAACGGTTTACGTCGACAGCCCGTCGAAGCTGCCGGCGCTGAATAATATTCAGGAATTGCGCGAGCCCATCGCCGAATGCCATATGCTGATGCCGCAGGAATATCTGGGTAACGTCATCACGCTGTGCATCGAGAAGCGTGGCGTACAGACCAATATGGTCTATCACGGTAATCAGGTGGCGCTGACGTATGACATTCCGATGGCGGAAGTGGTGCTCGACTTCTTTGACCGCCTGAAATCGACGTCGCGAGGCTACGCCTCGCTGGACTATAACTTCAAACGTTTTCAGGCGTCGGATATGGTCCGGGTGGACGTACTTATCAACACCGAGCGCGTCGATGCACTGGCATTGATTACCCACCGCGACAACGCACAGTACCGCGGTCGCGATCTGGTGGAAAAAATGAAAGATCTGATCCCGCGTCAGCAGTTTGATATTGCGATTCAGGCGGCGATCGGCAACCACATCATTGCCCGTTCCACCGTTAAGCAGTTGCGCAAGAACGTGCTGGCGAAATGTTACGGCGGGGATGTCAGCCGTAAGAAAAAGCTGTTGCAGAAACAGAAAGACGGTAAGAAACGTATGAAGCAGGTGGGCAACGTTGAGTTACCGCAGGAAGCCTTCCTGGCTATTTTGCACGTTGGCAAAGACAACAAATAGATCCTGAGGAGTTGGCATGGCCAATATGTTTGCCGTAATTTTGGCGTTGGTAACGCTGGTCACGGGCATTGTCTGGTGCTTTGAGCGCTTTATGTGGGCGCCGGCGCGCCGGAAAAAATTTGCGGCATCGAATGGGCTGGCGGATGACGGTACGTTGTCAAAAACCGCGGCGCAACCCGGATGGATTGAAACGGTCGCTTCGGTATTTCCGGTGGTGGCGCTGGTATTAATTGTGCGCTCGTTTATTTATGAGCCGTTTCAGATCCCATCCGGTTCAATGATGCCCACCCTGCTGATTGGTGATTTCATACTGGTGGAGAAATATGCCTACGGTATCAAAGAACCCTTTACGCAGCAGACGCTAATCGAGACGGGCCATCCCAAGCGCGGCGACGTCGCGGTATTTAAATATCCGTCCGATCCGAAAGTGGATTTTATCAAACGGGTGGTCGGGGTGCCGGGCGATCGCGTCAGCTATAATCCCCTGAGCAAGCAGGTTACCATTCACCCAGCCTGCGATGGTCAGCAAATTTGTGATAAAGCGCTGGCGGTAACCTATAATAATGTTCAGCCCAGCGACTTCGTTCAGACATTCCATCAGCCAGGACTGGAGTCCCGCAGCGGGTTTTATCAGATCCCGGCGAATGAAAATAACGCCGATGGCGTCCGCCTGGGCATACGTAAAGAGTCATTGGGCAATGTGACGCACAATATCCTGATTGTGCCCGGCGTGCAGGACCAGCTCGGCGGATATTATCAGCAGTCACAACAGCAGCTCGCCACCTGGGTTGTGCCGGCAGGGCATTATTTCATGATGGGGGATAACCGCGATAACAGCCTGGATAGCCGTTATTGGGGCTTTGTACCGGAAAGAAATCTTGTCGGTAAGGCCACCGCCATCTGGATGAGCTTTGAAAAACAGGAAGGCGAGTGGCCTACCGGAGTTCGGTTGAGTCGAATTGGCGGTATTCACTAATCGAGGTGATAAACACGCAGCATTATTATGCTGTCCGTTGTAGAATATTTTCAGAAATGAGCGAAGGCTCCCGGTCGGGAGCCAATGCAAACGAAACAGCTTTGGCTGATGGTTAACCAAACAGGGCTGTTCCGTGTGCTGTTGTTTTTGACGCATTGTTGATCTCTATTGGTAACACATGAATCCCATCCTAATAAACCGTTTACAAAGAAAGCTGGGCTATACTTTTCAGCAGTACGAACTTTTGTTACAGGCCCTGACACATCGGAGTGCCAGCAGTAAGCACAACGAACGACTCGAATTTCTGGGCGATTCCATTCTGAGTTTTGTTATCGCCAACGCGCTATATCATCGTTTTCCCAAGGTGGATGAAGGGGATATGAGCCGGATGCGCGCGACGCTGGTGCGCGGTAATACCCTGGCGGAAATTGCGCGTGAATTCGAGTTGGGAGAGTGCCTGCGCTTGGGGCCGGGTGAGTTAAAGAGCGGAGGTTTCCGGCGTGAATCCATTTTGGCGGACACGGTAGAAGCGCTGATCGGCGGTATTTTTCTCGATAGTGATATTCAGACCATTGAGCGTTTGATCCTGAATTGGTATCAAAGCCGACTGGATGAAATCAGCCCTGGCGATAAGCAAAAAGATCCGAAAACGCGGTTGCAGGAGTTTTTGCAGGGGCGTCATTTACCGTTGCCGAACTATCTGGTGGTTCAGGTGCGCGGTGAAGCGCACGATCAGGAGTTTACCATTCACTGTCAGGTCAGTGGGTTTAGTGAATCGGTCATTGGCACCGGTTCGAGCCGCCGCAAGGCTGAACAGGCCGCGGCGGAACAAGCGTTGAAAAAACTGGAGCTTGAATGAGTGAAGAACAGACATACTGCGGTTTTGTCGCGATTGTCGGCCGACCTAACGTTGGTAAATCCACATTATTGAATCAGCTGCTGGGGCAGAAGATTTCCATTACCTCGCGTAAACCCCAGACAACGCGTCACCGCATTATGGGTATTCATACCGAAGGGCCGTATCAGGCTATCTACGTGGATACCCCAGGGCTGCACATCGAGGAAAAACGGGCCATCAATCGCCTGATGAACCGTGCCGCCAGTAGCTCCATCGGGGATGTGGAACTGATTATCTTTGTGGTCGAGGGTACGCACTGGAACGACGATGATCAAATGGTGCTGAACAAGCTGCGCGACCAGAAACATCCCGTCCTGCTGGCGATCAATAAAGTGGATAACGTTACGGATAAAACCAAGCTGTTGCCGCATATTCAGTTTATCAGCCAGCAAATGAACTTCCTGGACGTGGTGCCGATTGCCGCGGAAAAGGGCACCAACGTCGATACCATCGCCAGCATTGTGCGTAAGCATTTACCGCAGGCGACCCATCACTTCCCGGAAGATTACATCACCGATCGCTCGCAGCGGTTTATGGCTTCAGAAATTATCCGTGAAAAGCTGATGCGCTTCCTGGGGGAAGAGCTGCCGTATTCGGTGACGGTGGAAATTGAACGCTTCGTGACCAATGAACGGGGCGGCTATGACATCAATGGCTTGATTCTGGTTGAGCGCGAAGGCCAGAAAAAAATGGTGATCGGCAATAAAGGCAGCAAGATCAAAACCATTGGCACCGAGGCCCGCCATGATATGGAAGAGATGTTTGAATCCAAGGTTCATCTCGAATTATGGGTAAAAGTAAAATCAGGCTGGGCGGACGACGAACGTGCCCTGCGCAGCCTGGGTTACAGTGAAGACCTGTAAGGCCCACGCCGATGGAAGGCTGGCAACGCGCATTTGTCTTGCATGGGCGACCTTATAGCGAAACCAGTTTATTGCTGGATTTGTTCAGCGAAAATGACGGCCGGGTTCGGGTTCTGGCAAAAGGCGCCCGGGCCCGGCGTTCCAGCCTCAAAGGCTGTCTGCAACCTTTCACTCCTCTGCTGGTACGCTGGAGCGGACGGGGCGAAATGAAAACCTTACGCAACGCCGAGCCGGTGTCATTGGCGCTTCCTCTTGGCGGCATCATGCTGTATAGCGGTTTATACGTGAATGAACTGCTGGTGCGCGTGTTGGAACACGAAACCAATTATTCCGCGCTTTTCTTTGATTATCTCAATTGCCTGCAACAGCTTGCCTCTCAGAATGCCGCGCCTGAGCCGGCGTTGCGCCGTTTTGAACTCGCCTTGCTGGGGAACCTGGGGTATGGCGTGGATTTTCTGCACTGTGCGGGGAGCGGCGAGCCGGTAGCCGATACCATGACCTATCGCTACCGTGAAGAGAAGGGGTTTATCGCCAGTTTAATTGTCGATAACTATAGCTTTACCGGCTATGAGCTGCGTGCGCTGGCAGCGAGGGAATTTCCTGATTCGGCAACGTTGCGCGCCGCCAAACGCTTTACCCGCATGGCGTTAAAGCCCTATCTCGGCGGTAAGCCGCTGAAAAGTCGCGAACTGTTTCGCCAGTTTGTCCCCATGTTCAATTTTCCGAAAAAACCGTCTTGCGATAAATAATCCCATTTCTTCTGTACCCGGAAATAGGCTCATCGGTGTAAACTGCCTCGTATTACGTATTAATTTATCGAGGATTTACCATGTCTGGGTTGTTGTTGGGCGTTAATATCGATCATATCGCCACCCTGCGTAATGCCCGCGGTACGGCCTACCCGGATCCGGTGCAGGCCGCGTTTTTGTCTGAACAGGCGGGAGCCGATGGGATTACCGTCCACCTGCGTGAAGACCGACGCCATATCACCGATCGCGATGTACGCATCCTGCGCCAGACCATTCAAACCCGGATGAATCTGGAAATGGCGGTGACTGAAGAAATGGTGGACATCGCCTGTGAACTGAAGCCGCATTTTTGCTGCCTGGTGCCAGAAAAACGTCAGGAGGTGACGACCGAAGGCGGACTGGACGTCGCCGACCAGCAGGAAAAAATGAACCATGCGGTGGCCAGATTAAGCCGCGCGGGGATCCAGGTTTCTCTGTTTATTGATGCCGATAAACGGCAAATCGATGCCGCGGTTGCCAGCGGCGCACCCTACATTGAAATCCATACCGGCGCCTATGCCGATGCCGTTGACGATCAGGCCCGGCAATATGAATTTGAGCGTATCCGCGAGGCCGCCGCCTATGCGGCGGGAAAAGGATTGAAAGTGAATGCCGGTCACGGTCTGACCTATCATAACGTGCAGGCTATCGCCGCTTTGCCGGAAATGCACGAGTTGAATATCGGCCATTCCATTATCGGACGGGCGGTGATGAGCGGACTGAGCGCCGCGGTGGCTGAAATGAAGTCGCTGATGCGGGAAGCCCGTCGCCGATGAGCATTCTTGGGCTGGGGACGGATATCGTCGAGATTGCCCGTATTGCATCGGTTATTGAGCGTTCCGGCGAGCGGCTGGCCCGCCGCATCCTGACCGAGAATGAGTGGTTGCAATATCAGCGGCACCAGCAGCCGGTGCGTTTTCTTGCCAAGCGCTTCGCCGTTAAGGAAGCGGCGGCGAAAGCTTTTGGCACCGGCATTCGTAATGGACTGGCTTTTGCCCAGTTTGAGGTATTTAACGACGAATTAGGGAAACCCTGCCTGCGTTTTTTCGCCAGCGCCGCCGAATTGGCTGCTCATCTGGGAGTAAGGCGCGTGCACGTTACCCTGGCTGATGAGCGGCATTACGCTTGCGCCACGGTGATTATCGAAGATTAAGGCCTACAGTCGGTCACTGTGGTGCATTAATACGTATTTTTCCCACAGTTGCTCATTTTCTTCCCGGTGAGCAGGATCTTTGATGATGGTGTTGTCGATCGGACACACTTTCTGACAGGTGGGAGTGTCGTAATGCCCGACACATTCGGTACAGCGGCTGGCATCGATTTCGTAGATGTCCAGCCCCATTGAGATGGCCTGGTTAGGACATTCGGGTTCACACATATCGCAATTGATACATTTATGAGTGATGAGTAACGCCATGATGATCTTCTACCTTACAAACAGGGCGCAGATTATACCTGCTGCAAGCGGTTTAAACACTCTCAACCGTCGTTGATGAACAAACAGATAGTGAAGTTACAGGGTAAAATGACCATCTGTTCGTTAAATTGGTTCCGGATTTATCCTTTAGACTATGAAAATCAGCCAATATGACTGTGACTCTCAGGTTTTAATCTGCTGATTTATAAGTTAAATTAAGTTAGTTATCGCCTTGCTGCCGCTATACTCGCAGGATTGCCAGCATAGCGGTTATCGGTTGCTTAGATAAAGTTTGTTTTGGCCGGGTCGATAACGGATATACCTGTATGATGTGATTTTTCTAACTAATAGTGTCAGTCTAATGGCGGATCTCATAGTGCAACAGGAAGGGAATTTTAATCAGTTTGGGCTATTGTGTCCCCAGCCGGAGAACGCTGAACCAGCGGATCCTGATTACTGGCGTCATTGCCAACGGCGCTACACGTTTCAGCCAATTTACCGAACGTCCGGTAAGCTGATGGCTATTGAATTGTTAACCTCGGTTTTTGCCCCTTCCTCGCCACGAAATTTTATTTCTCCCGAAAAATATTTCGCCAGCATCAACGTTGAAGCGCGTCTGCAAATTATTATAGAACAACTGCAACTTTTATCGCATTGGCACCAGCGCTTTATCCGTGACGAACTGCTGGCATCGGTCAACATTGACGGTTCGACGCTACTGGCCTTACAACAGAGTGGTGAAGCGAAAAGGCTTATCGCAGCGATGCCCTGGATTCGTTTCGAGATGGTTGAAAATCAGGGGGGATTGCCGAAAGAGACCTTAACCAGGCTTCCTGAAGCTCAAACGCTGTGGTTGGATGATTTTGGCTGCGGCATGGCGAACTTTTCATCATTAATGCTGGCGCAATATGACTGCATTAAAGTCGCCCGTGAACTGTTTATTCTGTTACAGCAAAGCGGAGAAGGACGTGAGGTTTTCCCTACGCTGATCGCCTTGCTCGCCCGTTTTTGCAACTATGTGGTTATCGAAGGCATTGAAACCAAGGAAGAGTGGGCGATTGTCAAAGCATCCGATGCGGATGCCGCCCAGGGGTACTATCTTTCACGTCCGCAATCGTTTGATCACTTTGATACGCTAAGCACAGAGCTCTAGAGGAGAGTTTTTATTCTATTCTGGAGTATTTAATAATAACTTTGTAATATCTGCTATTCCCAATCACTTTCCCCTTCCTGCACCTCTCCCGAACTCCATTACCGCGGCTAATGTTCGCTCACGCCAACAAAAGCGTATGCATCATGATTAAACTATTGATATTGCTTAAAGCAATATATCAGTTTGTTCATTTAAGGAATGTTGTTTTTTTATTCCTACAATTTTGTTAAATTTGGATTTTTATATTGTTAATGGGTGAGATGATATTTTTTTATGGATTTTTTGGTCGCCATGCGGGTAACCTGTCAGATAATGGTGTTTTAAATTTAATTGTTTGATTACTAAGAATAAAATAATCAATGTTTGTTACTGACGATCGAAAATCACTTTACGATAGATTTTATTGATTAAAACGGTGATATTTATTGGTATAATTGATTTGCTTACAAAAAATTGATGTTCAAAATATATCAGTATGCGCCTCGTGAAATTTTTTTAATTTCATTAGCGGAACTTATAATGCAAACAATTACTAATATAAAATTAAAACGCTTTTTTGATGTTTTTATTGTTATTTACACACAACGATAGGCGAGGGTTTTATGTTGATGTTTCCATGTTTCTGAATTTTCCAGCTGTCTGGAGCAATTTTTCTTTCATCCTTTCTGCTCTCCGGAAATGTGTCAATCCTGAAAATCAACGGGATAGGGATCTGTTACCGGGATTTTTCGCCATCAGTGCTGTGATTAGTACGATCAGGACCGCTCGGGCCTGAGGAGAGTGTTATTGTGTATGAAATTATAATAACCATATTGTTACTGATTATATTTTTTTCTTCTGTAAGGAGTAGAAAAATAAAACAAAAGTTTAACTCTGAGCAGAAAAAACAAGATTTTCTGAACATGATTTTCTTTGCAACGGAATATAGTCCTGCTTCTATTGTAGTTGCGGATGAGAATTGTGAAATTATTTACGTTAATCGGCAATTTATTACCATGTCCGGCTATATGCAGGACGAGGTTATTGGCAAAAAAACGAATATATTAAAATCAGGTATGACTAATCCGGCTGTCTATGAGGATCTTTGGTCGACCATAAATAAAGGCGATATTTGGAGCGGCGAGTTTGTTAACCGCCGAAAAAATGGACAACTGTATTGGGAAAAGGCCAATATCGTTAAAATATATAATAAAGCAAACAATTCAACTCAATACGTTGGCGTTAAGCTTGATATCACCGAGAGAAAAACACAAGAGCATCATGATAACTCCTATAATCGGGCATTAGAGCTTTTATCAAGCGGCGCACCGTTAAAAGATATTCTCGATGCGATCATCTTTAGCGTGGAAGAAAAAAATCCCGGCCGTATCGTATGTTCGGTATTGCTGGTTGATAAAGACAAGAAATGCCTGACGTTAGGGTCGGCCCCCAGTTTGCCGGGTTTCTATAAAAACGCGATTCATAACGTCAAGATTGCCGATGGCGTCGCCTCCTTTGGAACAGCAGCTTATACCGGACAACGCGTAATAGCGGATGATATCTCTACTCATCCCGACTGGTCTCTCTATAAAGGCCTGGCTTTATACGCAGGTTTGCGCTCATGCTGGTCTGAACCTATTTATGGGCAGAACAAAGAGGTATTAGGCGTGCTGAGCGTTTATCACCGAAAAGTATATGTTCCTAATGATGAAGAAATTTTCTCTATTGAAAAATCTGCTCAGCTGATCTCTATCGCCATCGAACGATACCGGGCTATTGATTTGCTGCGCCGCAGCGAGGAGCACTACCGCCAGCTGGCGCATTATGATTCATTGACGTCGCTGGCGAACGGTTTAACGTTTGCCGAGCAAATGGAGCAGGCGATACTGTTGTCCAAGCAAACCGGTAGAAAGATTGCGCTGATGTTCCTCGATCTGGATAAATTTAAACAGATAAATGATTCTTTCGGACATGCGGTCGGCGATTTGTTATTAAAAGAAGCGGCGGTGCGGATGCGTAGCGCGGTAAGAGATTCCGATACGGTATATCGGCGCAGCGGCGATGAGTTCATTATCTTGTTACAAGGCATCAAGGAAGTCGACAACACGCTGTATGTTGCTGATAAAATTCATAACGCCTTAAATGAACCCTTTGATATCGAAGGGAAAAAACTTGATATATCCTGTAGCATCGGCATCGCGCTGTATCCGGAGCACGGCACCGATTCCCTGACTCTGGCAATTAATGCTGACTCGGCGATGTATCAGGCAAAAGCGATGGGGCGTAGTCAGACGCAAATTTATCATGATTCGAATAACCATCAATAACGCGATGATGGCGAAAGTTAAATAAAATCGATCTTCGTGCGGAAGCGCGTTTTCCATTTACCTTTCCCGCAGTGCTTCGGCCCGGGCGCGGATGATGGGTTTTAACAGGTAGCTGAGGATCGTTTTCTTGCCTGTCATAATGTCAACCGATGCCACCATGCCGGGAATAATAAGCAGCGGTTTCTCTGCGGTTCCCAGATAGTTTTTATCCGTACGCAAACGGATAATATAAAAACTATTGCCTTCTTTATCCGTCACCGTATCCGGGCTAATTTGCACCAGCTTGCCTTTCAGCCCGCCATAGATAGTGTAATCATAAGCGGTGAATTTAATAATGGCTTCCTGGCCGGGATGGAGAAAAGCGATATCCTGAGGACGGATTCTGGTCTCGACCAGCAGGTTGTCATCCAGCGGAACGATCTCCACTAAATCACTTCCTGGCTGAATAACGCCGCCAATGGTGTTAACCAGAATTTGCTGCACAATGCCGCGTACCGGCGAAACGACCAGCGTACGATTAACCCTGTCTTCCAGCGCCTTGCCGGTGGCGTTGATTTTGTTCAGGTTAGTCTGGGCTTCGTTCAACTGCGCTAAAGCCTCGCTTTTATAACGTCCTCTCGTCTCCTGGATCTTGTTCTCGATCTCTTTGATGGCCGATTCAGCGCGGGGAATAGACAGCGTGACGGAGTCAAGCTGGCCTTTGGTTTCCACTTCGGCCCGCCGCAGGCGCAGCACTTCCACTTTGGAAATGGCGCCTGCGGCGATAAGGGGTTCAGACATCCTGATTTCTTGCTGCAGCAGATTCAGGCTGTTGCGGAACTGGATCTGTTTGGCTGAGAAATCCCGCAACTCCTGCCGGCGCTGTATCAGTTGTTCTTCCAACCCGGATATCTCATTGTGGAATTGCTGACGTCGGCTGTTATACAGCTCCCGCTCGCCGTTGGCCACTTCCGGCGACAGTTCGGCGATATTGGCCGATAACGTTAAATCACGATCGTTAATCTCGGCATTCAGGCGCTCGATCCGCAAAATCAAAGCCAGCCGGTCGGCTTCGGTTTCCCCTACGTTGGAGGCAAAACGGGTATCGTCAAGCCGCAGCAGCGGATCGCCGGCCTGAACCACCTGGCCTTCATGGATAAATAGTTCGGTGACAATACCGCCTTCGAGGTTCTGGATCTTTTGTAGCCGCGAGGACGGTATCGCCTTGCCGTCGCCGCGGGTGACTTCGTCTACGTTGGCAAATGCCGCCCATAGAATGAAAAACAGGAAAAAGGCGCCGATGCTCCATAACGTGATGCGAATGACCCGGGGGGCGTCTTCCACCATGGCATTACTGACTGCGGGCATGGCCTGAAGGTCGTCGTCGTCACGTCCGACAAAATAACGCCTGAGGCGTGCAGCATATTCAACGAGACGCATTGATCTGTCCCTTCTTTAAAGCATCCATCACGATGGCCTTCGGGCCGTCGGCAATAATGCGTCCCTTATCAACGATAACCAAACGATCGACCAGCGCCAGCATGGACGCCCGGTGCGTCACCAGTAACAGCGTTTTATTGGCGACCACGGGCGCCAACGCATTTTTCAGCCGATCTTCGCTGGTGTTATCCATGGAACTGGTGGGTTCGTCAAAAATCAGTATCGGCGGATCGAGCAGCAGGGCTCTGGCTAGCGCGACCGCCTGGCGCTGACCGCCGGATAGCTGCTGGCCGCGCTCACCAACCTGCAGGTTGTAACCATCCGGATGCAGGCGGGCAAATTCATTAACGCCTGCTATCTCGGCGGCCCGTAGCATGGTTTCATCTTCAACGTAGCGGGCTCCGCTGATCAGATTATCGCGCAGTGACCCGCTGAACAGCTGAATGTCCTGTGGAACATAGCCGATATTGTGCCGTAGATCGCTGACATCCAACTGACGCACATCCACGCCATCGATAAGAATATTACCGGCATTGGCCTGGTAGAGATTGACAATCAGTTTCTGCAGCGAGCTTTTACCCGACCCGCTGCGCCCGATAATGCCGACTTTCTCACCCGCCGCGATGGCGATATTTATCCCCTGCAGAGAGCTGTTTTTCTGCTCGGGATAATTGAACGTTACATCGCGAAACTCGATGCCGCCGCGAATGCTTTCCCGCTTCAATGGGCGTTCATTATCATTGCGCTCCTGCGGCAGCTGCATCATTTGTTCCGTCGTATCCATCGTCAGACGGGCTTGCTGGTAACGGGTAACCAGTCCGGAGAGTTGTCCCAGCGGTATCAGCGCCCGGCCATTGAGCATATAGCAGGCGATCAATCCCCCCATGCTGAGTTTGCCGTTAATTAACAGATATACGCCGACCACAATCATGGCGACGCCGGCGAATTGCTGGATCCACTGGGTCAGATTAACCGCCAGCGATGACAGCGTCTTGGCGCGCATTTCCAGCCGGCTGAGGCTGCCAATGGTTTGTTCCCACTGATATTGTCGTTCGCTTTCCGCGTTGTTGACTTTTATCGCATCAAGACTGCTCAGCGTTTCGATCAGCGTTGCCTGGCGCTCGCTGGCAAGATGCATGGTTTTTTCAATGGTTGCCGTTAGCGGCTTTTGCAACGCCCAACTGGCCAGTAAAGCGATAGGGTAGGCGAGTATGGAAACCCAGACCAACGGCCCGCCGATAATTCCGATAACCAGCAGAAGCAACAATGTGAAAGGGAAATCTATCAGGGTTGTCAGCGTTAATGAAGAAAGGAAGTCTCTGAGTGATTGAAACTCATGGATATTTTGTGCAAAGTTACCCACCCGCGCCGGACGGGCTTTCATCGACATGCCGGTGATGCGTTCAAACAATGTGGCTGAGATAATCAGATCGGTTTTTTTGCCGGCGATATCAAGACAAATGCCGCGCAGCGTTTTCAATATCAAATCAAAGATAAACGCACCGGTAATACCAATCGCCAACACCCATAAGGTTGCCGTCGCCTGATTGGGAACCACCCGGTCATAGACATTCATAATAAACAGCGGCGTCGCCAGGGCGATGATATTAATCAGCAGGCTGGCGAGCACCGCATCCATATAAAGAAAACGCGACAGTTTGAGCGTATCTTTGAACCAGGATTTGGTGCGGGGGATCAGGGTGTCGGACTGGATATCAAACTGATGGCGGGGTTGGGCGAACATCACCAGCCCCAGATAGTTCTGCTGCAACGTATGGAGATCGACGGTAATTTCCCCGCCTTCCGTTTCACTTGGCATGATGCGGGCGCTGCCGTCGGCATTCCAGCCCAGTAAAATTGCCGCACTTCCCTCACGCAATAGCAACATCGCCGGAAGCGACATGGCGGCAATCTTGTCCAGCGGGCGCTTAAGCACTCTGCCTTGCAATCCCGCGCGAGCCGCGGCCCTGGGGAGTAATTTCACCGACAGGCGCTGGTTGGCAAGGGGCAATCCGGCGGTTAACGTTGCTCTGCTGACCGATTTCCCCTGCAAAGAACAAAGTATCAGCAAACTATCCAGTAATGGATCGTCATGACGGCTGCGAGGATCGCTATGTTCATGGGCAACCGATTCATCAGGGTTATTGGTATCGTGAACAGAATGCAACTTCATTTAGCTGGATTTTTCCTTACGCAACGCAGTCCCTGCAGCTGATAATAGGTAAACAGGCGGTTTCCCTACCTGCGAAACGGGACACCGATATACCAAACATGGTTTATCGGTATCGGGTAGTCCAATAGATTAATTTAATCCGGGTAATTCTGCGTGAGTCGTCACGTTGGTCAGACTATTACCAGCCGTCGGCACAGGGATTGATAAACTATTTAATAAATCCCCCATGCGTGATTTTATCCGATATCCGCTAAACAGGGCAGTAAATCGGACTTCTTCCAGGCGCCGCTGTGCGGTAAACAGCTCATTTTCACTGTCCAGCAGGTCCAGCAGCGTTCGTTCACCCAGGCTGAACTGTTTCTGGTAAGCGGTGCGCACTCTCCTGCTGCGGTCCGCATATTCCGCGGCGATAGGCAACTGCTGACGGGCGTTATTTAATGCAGACCATGCCAGCCGCAGCTCTTCATTAAGCAGGCGCAGGGAGTTATTTCTTATGTCCTGTGCCTCTTTGATTTGATAAGCCTTTGATTCCATATTGGCTTTACCGCTTCCGCCTTCGTACAGATTGTAGCGCATTCTTAACATCGCCTGCCATTCGTTGTTGTGACCGCGAGCGCCATCGACGTTATTATCCATACTGCGCGCCAGCTCGATATTCACCCGTGGATAAAAGGTGGATTTTGCCGCTTCGTACTGCTGTGTGGTCGCTTCAATATCGGATTCGGCGGATTTTAACGTCGGATTATTCGCCAGCATGATACGGCGCGCTTCTTCCAGCGAAACAGGTAGGGCAATGGCGGTATCGTTCGGAACGGCCAGATTAACCGGCTCTTTACCGACCACGCTATAGTAATTGGTTCGGGCGTCATCGAGATTGGTTTTTTCCGTCAATACGTTATTACGGGCCTGAGCCAGACGGGCTTCCGCCTGCTCCAGATCGGCAAGGCGGCCGACGCCCTGCACGCTACGCAGCTTTATCTGATCGTAGATACGTTCATGGTTGGCAAGATTGGCTTCCGCGAGGCGTACAAATTCCTGGCGCTGCAACACATCAAGGTAAACCTGCACGGCATCCAATGCTGTGGTTTCGCTGGCGCTCAACACTTTATAGGCTCGGGAATTCACCGTGGCGCGTTGCCGTCCGACCTCGCTGGAAGTGGCAAAACCGTCAAAAACCATCTGGCTTACGTTGATGCCGGATTCACCGCGGCTCAATTCGACACGGTGATTGCCGCTGGAACGCGTCGAGACGCTGTCCGTTTCTTCACGACCGATACCGGCATTTAACGTTACGGAAGGAAGATATCCCCCTTTGGCCGCACGTAAATCATGGTCGGCAGAGAAACGGCTATTAATTGAGGCGCTAACTTCAGGATGGGTGCTGAGCGAGTATTTAATTGCATCCTGAATAGTATCTGCGTGAGTGTAATTAGTAAAAACCGTAATGAAAAGTAATGTAGAGAATCTATATTTGTTAGAGGACATGGTGTTATTTTCCTTCACAAATGTTGATTTTGTGATTATTCCTATTCCCGTGAAAGGTTGGGATATTAATAATTTGCCAGCTAATTTAATAATAAATCTATTAATATCAATAAGTTAATTCTTAAGTAAGAAAATAAAATCTTCCCGAAATATCTAAATTACTCAAGATGAGTAAAGTTCTGGAAAGAATATTCTGAATTTTTTATTATATTGGTCATCGAGTCAAGAGATTGACGCATAAGAAAGCCGATTTACGGTGACGCCTCAATAATTTGTCAGGACGATGCACAGCAAGCTCCGCCCGTCAGGATGATGTCGTAATTCTATTACCAAAATTTATCAATACTATAAAAATAACTATAAATATCAAGAGGAAACTATTTTGAATAGCGTAATCGGTATCATCAAATTCGTTATTGGTCAGGTTTTTGTCATCGCTTTGGATGGCAGCCAGCGGTTATTGGTCGCAGGCGAACGTATCTACAGTGGCGAAGAAGTGGTTACCGGCGCCAACGGCGCGGTTTCGATAACCTTGCCTGACGGCCGCACGCTGGATTTAGGCCGCGACAGTCGCTGGAGCGATGTCGCTGACGTGACTTCTCAGAACAGGGTCGCGGCGGACGATGAAGTCGCGACCTTACAATCCGCCATTGCCCAGGGGGAAGACCCGACCCAGGTATTGGACCCCACGGCTGCCGGCAATAGCGATACGGGTGAGGCCGGCGACGGCGGCGGCGGTCATACGGCGGTGGTGCTGGATCTCACCGCGCAGATAGTAGAGGCTAACCCTGGTTACCCGACGGAGGGACTGGGTGTTGCGTTTGATGCCGTCGATGAGCGCGAAGAGGCTGACGCATCCGTATCGAGCTTGACAACCACGGTGGGGGATAACAGCGAACCGACCTCTGTTATCCTGAGCTCTGATGCCCGCGTAGCCGAAGGCGGAACGTTTACAGTCAGCGCCACCGTGGGCAGCCCGGTGACGGGAACCCCTTTGACTATCACCCTGACCGACGGTTCAACCATCATTATTCCGGTCGGGCAAAATACTGGCTCGGTACAAATCGATACGCGCGCTAATGATGAATATATACAGGGCGACGAAAGTATCACTGTCGGCATCGGGTCGACGGTGGGCGGCAACTTCGACAATCTGAATACTTCCAGCACCACCACCATCACGGTGGGCGACGTCGTTGACACCGTTAACGTCACCATTGAAAGCAACGGCGATATCACTGAAGCGCAGGGCGCGGCCTTTACCGTCAAAGTGGACCGGGTGCTGGCCGACGATCTGGTGGTGACGCTGGACAATGGCGACATGGTCACTATCCGGGCAGGCGAGCAGAGCGCGGCCTATAGCCTGCCGGCGCAGGGCGACGATGTGTACGCCGATGCGGGCAGCATAACGCTGGGCCTTACCGACGCCAGCGTGGCCGGCAAGGTCTTTGAAGATCTGCAACTGGGCGGTGACGCCACGGTAAATATTACCGACACGGTAGATACCACCACGCTGACGCTGGGTGATGTGACCGTGGCGGAAGGTAGCGATGGTGCTACCGTTAGCGCCACGTTGAGTCATCCCACCGATCGTGCCTTTACGGTGACGCTAAGCAACGGGGCTACCATTAGCTTTGCCGCTGGGGCGACAACCGGCACCTCGAGCGCGTTTGCGGTGCAAGGGGATGATGTCTATCGGGACGGTGAAAGCTACACCCTCCGTGTGACCGATGCGGGCGAGCATAATTTTGAACAACTGATCAGCAATGAAGCCACGGTCAACATTACTGACACGGTAGATACCACCACACTGACGCTGGGCGATATCACGATAGTGGAAGGTAGCGATAGCGCTACTGTTAGCGCCACGCTAAGTAACCCGACTGATCGTGCCTTTACGGTCACGTTAAGCAATGGCGCCACTATTACCTTTGCGGCCGGAGCGACAACCGGTACTTCATCAGCCTTTGCAGTGCAGGGCGACGATGTTTACCAGGACGGTGAAAGCTACACCATTCGTGTGACGGATGCGGGCGAGCATAATTTTGAACAACTGATCAGCAATGAAGCCACGGTCAACATTACTGACACGGTAGATACCACCACGCTGACGCTGGGTGATATCACGGTAGCGGAAGGTAGCGATAGCGCTACTGTTAGCGCCACGCTAAGTAACCCGACTGATCGTGCCTTTACGGTCACGTTAAGCAATGGCGCCACTATTATTTTTGCCGCCGGGGCGACAACCGGTACTTCATCGGCTTTTGCGGTGCAAGGTGACGATGTTTATCAAGATGGTGAAAGCTACACGCTAAGCGTAACCAACGCAGGCGAGCATAACTTCGAGCAACTGGATACCAGCGATACGGCGACAGTGATGGTGACCGACACGGTAGATACCACCACGCTGACGCTGGGTGATTTGACCGTAGCGGAAGGCAGCGACAGTGCGACTGTCAGCGCCACACTAAGTAATCCTACTGACCGTGCCTTTACCGTGACGTTAAGTAATGGGGCGACCATTACCTTTGCGGCCGGGTCAACAACCGGCACTTCATCGACCTTTGCGGTGCAAGGGGATGATGTTTACCAAGACGGCGAAAGCTACACCATTCGTGTCACGGACGCGGGCGAACATAATTTTGAACACCTGACCAGTAATGAAGCCACGGTAAACATCACTGATACGGTCGACACCGTCAACGTGACGATCGATAGCAACGGCGACGTGACCGAAGCACAGGACGCGGTCTTTACCATTAAAGTTGACCGGATACTGGCCGACGATCTGGTAGTCACCCTAAGCAATGGCGACACCGTCACCATCCAGGCTGGCGAGCAGAGTGTGGCCTATAGCGTGCCGGCGCAGGGTGATGATGTGTACGCCGATGCAGGTAGCGTAACGCTGGGGCTCACCGATGCCATCGTAGCTGGCAAAACCTTTGAAGATTTACAACTGGGTACTCCAGCTACGGTGCAGATCAGCGACACCACCGATGTCACCACGCTGACGCTGGGTGATGTGACCGTAGCGGAAGGCAGCGACAGTGCGACTGTCAGCGTCACGCTAAGTAATCCCACCGACCGCGACTTTACGGTAACGCTAAGCAATGGCGCCACCATCACCTTTGCGGCCGGGTCAACAACCGGCACTTCATCAGCCTTTGCGGTGCAAGGTGATGATGTTTATCAAGATGGTGAAAGCTACACCCTCCGTGTAACGAATGCGGGTGAACATAATTTTGAACAACTGGATACCAGTGACACCGCGACAGTGACGGTGACCGACACGGTAGATACCACCACGCTAACGCTGGGTGATATCACGGTAGCGGAAGGTAGCGATAGCGCTACAGTTAGCGCCACGCTAAGTAATCCCACCGACCGCGACTTTACGGTGACATTAAGTAATGGGGCGACTATCAGTTTTGCCGCCGGGTCAACAACCGGGACCTCATCGGCCTTTGCCGTGCAGGGGGATGATGTCTATCAAGACGGCGAAAGCTACACCCTCCGTGTAATGAATGCGGGTGAACATAATTTTGAGCAACTGGATACCAGTGACACCGCGACAGTGACGGTGACCGATACGGTAGATACCACCACGCTGATGCTGGGCGATATCACGGTAGCGGAAGGTAGCGATAGCGCTACAGTTAGCGCTACGCTGAGTAATCCTACCGACCGTGCTTTTACGGTAACGCTAAGTAATGGCGCCACCATTACCTTTGCCGCCGGAGCGACAACCGGCACTTCGAGCGAGTTTGCAGTGCAGGGGGATGATGTCTATCGGGACGGGGAAAGCTACACCATTCGCGTGACGGATGCCGGTGAGCATAACTTTGAACAACTGGATACCAGTGACTCAGCCACAGTCACGATTACCGACACGGTAGATACCACCACGCTAACGCTGGGCGATATCACGGTAGCCGAAGGTAGCGATAGCGCCACTGTCAGCGCCACGCTAAGTAATCCTACTGACCGTGCCTTTACGGTGACGTTAAGCAACGGGGCGACCATCACCTTTGCGGCCGGGTCAACAACCGGCACTTCATCAGCCTTTGCGGTGCAAGGTGATGATGTTTATCAAGATGGTGAAAGCTACACCCTCCGTGTAACGGATTCCGGTGAGCATAATTTCGAGCAATTAGATACCAGTGACACCGCGACAGTGACGGTGACCGACACGGTAGATACCACCACGCTAACGCTGGGTGATATCACGGTGGCGGAAGGCAGCGATAGTGCCACCGTCAGTGCCACACTGAGTAATCCTACTGACCGTGCCTTTACCGTAACGTTAAACAATGGCGCCACCATCACCTTTGCGGCCGGGTCAACAACCGGTACCTCAAGCGCTTTTGCGGTGCAGAGTGACGATGTCTATCAAGACGGTGAAAGCTATACACTCCGTGTAACGGATGTGGGCGAACATAACTTTGAGCAATTAGATACCAGTGACACCGCGACGGTAATCGTCACCGACACGGTAGATACCACCACGTTGACGCTGGGTGATGTGACCGTTGCCGAAGGTAGCGATAGCGCTACAGTTAGTGCCACACTGAGTAATCCTACCGACCGAGCCTTTACCGTGACGCTAAGTAACGGCGCCACTATTACTTTTGCGGCTGGGGAAACGACGGGTACCTCAAGCGCCTTTGTGGTGCAGGGTGACGATGTTTATCAAGATGGTGAAAGTTACACCCTAAGCGTAACCAACGCGGGCGACCATAACTTCGAACAGCTGGATACCAGCGATACGGCAACAGTGACCGTCACTGATACGGTGGACACCGTCAATGTCACCATTGAGTCCAATGGCGACGTCACGGAAGCACAGGATGCAGTGTTTACCGTCAAGGTAGACCGGGTACTGGCCGACGATCTGGTGGTGACGTTAAGCAATGGCGACACGGTAACTATCCAGGCGGGTGAGCAGAGTGTGGCCTATACCGTGCCGGCACAGGGCGATGATGTGTACGTCGATGCGGGCAGCGTAACGCTGGGTCTTACCGATGCCAGGGTGGCCGGCAAGGTCTTTGAAGATCTGCAACTGGGTGGCGATGCGACGGTAAATATTACCGACACGGTCGATACCACCACGCTAACGCTGGGCGATATCACGGTAGCGGAAGGCAGCGACAGCGCCACCATCAGCGCCACGTTGAGTAATCCCACCGACCGTGCCTTTACCGTGACGTTAAGCAATGGCGCCACCATTACCTTTGCGGCCGGAGAAACGACTGGGACCTCGAGCGCTTTTGCGGTGCAGGGCGACGATGTTTACCAAGACGGCGAAAGCTACACCATTCGTGTAACGGATGCGGGTGAACATAACTTTGAGCAATTAGATACCAGCGACACGGCGACAGTGGCCGTTACCGATACAGTGGATACGGTCAACGTTACCATTGAGTCCAATGGTGATGTGACCGAAGCGCAGGATGCAGTGTTTACCGTCAAGGTTGACCGGGTACTGGCTGACGATCTGGTGGTCACCCTAAGCAATGGCGACAGGGTCACCATCCAGGCCGGCGAGCAGAGCGTGGCGTATAGCGTGCCGGCGCAGGGCGACGATGTGTACGTCGATGCGGGCAGCGTTACCGTGGGCCTCGACAAGGCGGAAGTGGCTGACAAGACGTTTGAAG
>NZ_JAKPCB010000085.1:0-69271 GCF_023347575.1 Brenneria tiliae
AGTTCAGGAAGTTGACGAAAACCAAAGGCGCATTCCCTAACGAAAACAGCCTGTTAAAGCTACTTTATCTGGGGCTGATGAATGCGCAGGCAAAATGGACAATGCCGCTCCAGAACTGGAATTTGACATTGTCGCAGTTAGCCATTTATTTTGACGGACGGCTGAATAACGTGATTACGCTATAACGATTTTATTGTGACACGGAATTCTGAACGCTCTCTTCCTGATATTCTCCTCTTGCCATATTCAGCCATGACCGTTTCCCCGTTATCCGACGGTTTGCTGTATATTACGTTTCTTTAGTCCTCCGAAAGGGACCGTATAGCCGTCGGTATTTCTATCAGCCCGTGGGCTATATGTTATGAGGTAAGCACGATAGCAGTGGTAAGGGAGTTTTATGATCGGTCCTTTGATTAATGCCGCCGCCATTATTATCGGCGGCGGGCTTGGCATCGTGCTGCGGCGTTTTATCCCGCAGCGATTGCAGGACGGGCTGCCGCCGGCATTCGCCATGGTGTCGATAGCAATGGGCATTACGCTGGTTATTAAAGTGCAGCAGCTGCCCGCGGTGGCGCTGGCGATCATCATTGGCGTCGCGGCCGGCGAATTATTGCGTATGGAGTACGGGGTACAGAAAGCGGGGACTGCGGTGCAACGCGCGCTCAGCCGTATAGTTCCGGCGCCTGAGCATCGCCTGCCGCAGGAGGTTTACTCGCAGAATTTCACCGCGCTTATCGTGCTGTTCTGCGCCAGCGGCACCGGGGTCGTCGGGGCGCTGACCGAAGGGCTGAACGGCGACTACCAGTTGCTGATTATCAAATCCGCGCTGGATATTTTCACCGCGTTGATTTTTTCCATTACGCTGGGTGTCGCGGTTATGTCGATCGCCATCCCCCAGCTTATTGTCCAGTCGCTGCTGTTTTTCTCCGCCAAGCTGATTATGCCGTTTATGACGGAGGTCTCGTCCGGTGATTTCTCCGCCTGCGGCGGCATTATCATGATTGCGGTGGGGCTGCGGATTGCGCAGATTAAGACCTTCGCCGTGGTGAACTTTCTCCCCGCGCTGTTTCTGGTCATCCCCATATCGCTGTATTGGCATCGATTCTTTGCCTGAAGTCCAAACCTGATTTTATGACGGGCTTCCTGCCCGTCACCCTACGGGCCGTTGCTGCGCAACGTTAAAAATTGTTCCCGACATTTGCTATGACGGGCTTCCTGCCCGTCACCCTACGGGCCGTTGCTGCGCAACGTTAAAAATTGTTCCCGACATTTGCTATGACGGGCTTCCTGCCCGTCACCCTGCGGGCCGTTGCTGCGCAACGTTAAAAATTGTTCCCGACATTTGCTATGACGGGCTTCCTGCCCGTCACCCTTCGGGTCGTTGCTGCGCAACGTTAAAAATTGTTCCCGACAATTTTTTAATGCAATAAACAAAAAAACGATATTTATGCAAAAACAGAGCGACTTCGCGCTTTTTTTTCGCTAATTTGTTTAGGATAAAAAACACTACGGCCTGAATGGGGTGTTTTTGCGCGTTCAGGCCCCTGAGTTGTCATCATGGAAATCCATAATGAACATCCTTTTTGATAGCAATGAAACTATTTATCCCTTTCCGGCGAAGCCTAAGCCGTTATCGGATGAAGCAAAGCAGCGCTACCGCAGCAGAATAAAAACGCTATTGCGGCAGCGCGATGCGGTGATGGTGGCGCATTACTATACCGATCCGGAAATTCAATCTCTGGCGGAGGAAACCGGCGGCTGCGTCGCCGACTCGCTGGAGATGGCGCGCTTTGGCAGCACGCACCCCGCCTCGACGCTGTTGGTGGCGGGCGTGCGTTTTATGGGCGAAACGGCAAAGATCCTGAACCCGGAAAAAACGGTGCTGATGCCGACGCTCGAGGCCGAATGCTCGCTCGATCTCGGCTGCCCCATTGAAGCCTTCAACCGCTTTTGCGACGCGCATCCCGACCGCACCGTGGTGGTGTACGCCAATACGTCGGCGGCGGTAAAAGCGCGTGCCGACTGGGTGGTCACCTCCAGTATCGCGGTGGAGCTGATTGAACATCTGGATAGCCTGGGGGAAAAGATCATCTGGGCGCCGGATCGCCACCTGGGAAGCTATGTGCAAAAGCAAACCGGCGCCGATGTGCTGTGCTGGCAGGGGGCCTGCATCGTGCATGATGAATTTAAAACCCAGGCCTTAAAGCGTATGAAAACGCTCTATCCCGACGCCGCTATTTTAGTGCATCCGGAATCGCCGCACAGCGTGGTGGAGATGGCCGATGCCGTCGGCTCCACCAGCCAGCTTATTCAGGCCGCCAGAACCCTGCCGCAGCGGGAGCTGATTGTGGCCACCGATCGCGGCATTTTCTACAAAATGCAGCAGGCGTGTCCTGGCAAAACCTTGCTGGAAGCGCCGACCGCCGGCGAAGGGGCGACCTGCCGCAGCTGCGCGCACTGCCCCTGGATGGCGATGAACGGGTTGCAGGCGATTGCCGAAGGCCTGGAACAGAGCGGCGAGACGCATGAAATTCATGTCGATGCGGCGCTGAGGGAAGGCGCGCTGGTTCCGCTGAATCGAATGCTCGAGTTTGCTGCTACACTGAAGTTGCGCGTACGCGGCAATGCCTGATGGATTATGGTTTTTATTTATGCTTATGCATTGATATACCTAAAAAACCTTGTGGATGATGATTAAGACAGGATGGCGAGATGGATTTTTTCAGTACCGGTAATATTTTGGTTCATATCCCTTTGGGGGCGGGGGGATACGACCTTTCCTGGATAGAAGCGGTCGGCACGCTATTCGGGCTGCTTTGTATCTGGCTGGCAAGTCAGGAAAAAACCATTAACTATTTATTTGGTTTGATTAATGTCACGCTGTTTGCGGTGATTTTTTTCCAGATCCAGCTCTACGCCAGTCTGCTGTTACAGATTTTCTTTTTTGCCGCCAATATTTATGGCTGGTACGCCTGGTCGCGCAAGACGGATGCGAATCAGTTGGAGCTCAAGGTCCGCTGGCTGCCGCTGCCGAAACTGCTCGGCTGGACCGCGGTGTGCGTGGTGGCCATCGGGCTGATGACCCGCTATATCGACGCCGTATTCGCCGTGCTGACGCGTATTGCGGTCTCCGCTATGCAGGCGCTCGGACTGGGCGCGCAGATGCCGGAATTACAGCCGGATGCTTTCCCGTTCTGGGATTCCACCATGATGGTCCTGTCGATCGTCGCCATGATCCTGATGACGCGTAAATACGTGGAAAACTGGCTGCTGTGGGTGGTCATTGACGTTATCAGCGTGGTGATTTTCGCCTATCAGGGGGTTTACGCCATGGCGGTGGAATACGCCATTCTGACGCTGATCGCCTTGAACGGCTCCTGGCTGTGGATTAAAAGCGCCGGGGAAAACCGCTCCAGGCCGTTATCGCGCAGCCTGTAAGCCGGGCATAAGCTCAGAGCGCCAACCTGCAACCTTCATCCTGCGTTGGATAGCCGTCGAGTAGTTGATTATGTAGACTCGACCTATTTCAACGCCATGAAGTCGTCTGCTTGATATATAATAGCCAGTCTGCACGATGAAAAGTTTTGTTTTTCAATCTTACGGCTATCTTGCATAGGGATGGCGCATTGAGGGCGGTGCGAAATACCGCCCTGGAATTGATGGAATGACGATGAATTACCAAAATGATGATTTAAGGATTAAAGAAATTAAGGAACTTTTGCCGCCGGTGGCGCTGTTGGAGAAATTCCCGGCCACCGACCATGCCGCAGAAACGGTGTCGCTCGCGCGTTCCGCCATTCACAAAATTCTTAATCGCAATGACGACCGCCTGCTGGTGGTTATCGGCCCTTGCTCTATTCACGACCCGGAAGCCGCCAAGGAATATGCCGCCCGTCTGCTTAAGCTGCGTCATGAACTGCGTGACGATCTGGAAGTGGTGATGCGGGTTTATTTTGAAAAGCCGCGCACCACGGTCGGATGGAAAGGGTTGATTAACGATCCTCATATGGATCACAGCTTCCAGATCAATGACGGCCTGCGCATTGCCCGCCGGCTGCTGCTGGATATCAATGATGCCGGCATGCCCGCCGCGGGCGAGTTTCTGGATATGATCACCCCGCAATATCTGGCGGACCTGATGAGCTGGGGCGCCATCGGCGCCCGGACGACCGAATCCCAGGTGCACCGTGAACTGGCTTCCGGCCTGTCTTGCCCGGTCGGTTTCAAGAACGGCACCGACGGCACCATCAAGGTGGCGATCGACGCGATTAACGCCGCCAGCGCGCCGCACTGCTTCCTGTCGGTCACCAAGTGGGGACATTCGGCCATCGTTAATACCAGCGGCAACCGCGATTGTCACATTATTCTGCGCGGCGGCAAAACGCCGAACTACAGTGCGGAGCACGTTAAAGAGGTTAAGAGCGGTCTGGAAAAAGCCGGTCTGCCGCCGCAGGTGATGATCGACTTCAGCCACGCGAACAGCAGCAAGCAGTTCAAAAAGCAGATGGAAGTGGGTGAAGACGTCGGCCGCCAGATCGCGCAGGGCGAAAAAGCGATTGTGGGCGTAATGGTGGAAAGCCATCTGGTGGAAGGCAACCAGAATCTGGAAGGCGGCGAGCCGCTGGTATACGGCAAGAGCGTGACGGATGCCTGTATCGGCTGGGAAGATACCGACGTGCTGCTGCGCCGCCTGGCGGCCGCGGTGCGCGATCGCCGCAGCCGGTAAGCGGAATGGCGCTCAATAAAAAACCCGGCACGGCGCCGGGTTTTTTATGACGGGCTTCCTGCCCGTCACCCTGGCGGGCCGTCGCAAGCGACGTTGAAAATCGCTCCCGGCGATTTTTTATCGGTTCAGGATAGTTACTTGGCTTTACCCTGATTGGCTACCGCCGCCGCTTTAGCGGCGATTTCATCCTGGTTGCCCAGATAGTAGCGTTTGATCGGCTTGAAGTTTTCATCAAACTCATACACCAACGGCACGCCGGTCGGGATATTCAGCTCAAGAATTTCATCTTCGCCCAGGTTATCCAGGTATTTGACCAGCGCGCGCAGCGAGTTGCCGTGAGCGGCGATAACCACGCGCTCGCCGCTTTTGATGCGCGGCAGAATGGTTTCGTTCCAGTAGGGAACCACGCGCTCAATGGTCAGCGCCAGGCTTTCGGTCAGCGGCAGCTCTTTGTCGCTCAGAGAGGCGTAACGCGGGTCGTGCCCCGGGAAGCGCTCGTCATCGCGAGTCAGTTCCGGCGGCGTAACCGCAAAGCCGCGACGCCACTGTTTTACCTGATCGTCGCCGTATTTTTCAGCGGTTTCCGCTTTGTTCAGCCCTTGCAGCGCGCCGTAATGACGCTCGTTCAGCTTCCAGGATTTTTCCACCGGCAGCCAGGCTTGATCCAGCTCGTCCAGGATGCTCCACAGCGTATGGATGGCGCGTTTCAGCACGGAGGTGTAAGCGAAGTCAAAGGAAAAACCTTCGTCTTTAAGCAACTTGCCTGCGGCTTTCGCTTCTGTACGGCCCTTGTCGGACAGATCAACGTCGTACCAGCCGGTGAAACGGTTTTCGTTGTTCCACTGACTTTCACCGTGTCGTACCAGTACCAGCTTAGTTACAGCCATAGCTAAACTCCTTCATGTGCTAAGATTTCTGTGATAATTGGCTCCATTATAGGGGCGGGAAACGGTTATCGGCAATCGATAGTCGCCGGCGGCGTGATTTATCAGCCCGATATTTGTTCAAAATCACGCTCCGGCTTTATCGTTTCAGCTATTGCGCATCGTTCCTATGCAATAACAGATACACCGCCGGGATCACCAGCATGGAAAGCAGCGGCGCGCTGACCATTCCGCCGATCATCGGCGCGGCGATGCGCTGCATGATTTCCGAACCGCTGCCGCCGCCCCACATAATGGGCAGCAGGCCGGCCATAATGGTCGCGACGGTCATCATTTTCGGCCGCACCCGCAGTACCGCCCCTTCATGGATGGCGTCCATCAGCTGCCGCCGTGATAACGGCTGTCCCGGCAGACGATGTTTTTCCACCGCATGATTGAGATACAGCAGCATAATAACGCCAAATTCGGCCGAGACGCCCGCCAGGGCGATAAATCCCACCGCGCCGGCCACAGAGAGATTATAGCCGAGGATATACAGCAGCCAGACGCCGCCGATCAGCGCAAAGGGCAGGGTCGCCATAATCAGCAGGGCATCCTTGACCCGGTTAAAGGTGACATACAGCAGCACGAAAATAATCAGCAGCGTGAAGGGCACGACGATTTTCATTTTCTCCGTCGCGCGCTCCAGATATTCGAACTGCCCCGACCAACTTAGCGAAACCCCTTCCGGCAGCGTCACCTGCTGCGCAACGACCTGCTGCATTTCCTCAACGGCCGATTTCAGATCCCGGCCGCGCAGGTCGACGTAAATCCAGTCGGAAAGGCGGCCGTTCTCGCTTTTCAGCATCGGCGGACCTTCACTGACGCGGATATTCGCCAGCTCGGACAGGGCAACGCGGGCGCCGCTCTCCGTCACCACCGGCAAATCCCGCAGCTTTTCCAGCGAGTCGCGCAGTTCGCGCGGATAGCGGATATTGATGGGGTAGCGCTGGCGCCCTTCAATGGTTTCGCCGATATTCTGCCCGCCGATCAAGGTCGCCACCAGCGACTGCAACTCCTCCACCGACACGCCGTAGCGGGCGGCCCGCTGGCGGTCGATATCGATATCGATATAGCGGCCGCCGGCCAGACGTTCGGCCAGGGCGGACGTCACGCCCGGCACGTTTTTCACCACCCGTTCGATTTGCGCCGCAATACGTTCGATATCCTGCAGATTGTTGCCGTTCACCTTGATGCCCACCGGGCTTTTGATGCCGGTCGCCAGCATATCCAGACGGTTGCGGATCGGCGGCACCCAGACGTTGGCGATCCCCGGCAGGTTGACGGTGGCGTCCAGTTCGGCGATCAGCTTGTCCATGGTCATTCCCGGTCGCCACTGGTCGCGCGGTTTCAGGCGAATGGTGCTTTCCAGCATGGTGAGCGGCGCGGGGTCGGTGGCGGTTTCCGCTCTGCCGGCTTTACCGAAAACCGACTCGACCTCGGGAATGGTTTTGATCAGCCGGTCGGTCTGCTGCAGCAGCCGCGCCGCTTCCCGGGCGGAGATGCCGGGCAGGGTCGACGGCATATACAGCAGATCCCCCTCATCCAGCGGCGGCATAAATTCACTGCCGAGGCGGCTGAGAGGGAACAGGGTGAGCAGCAGTAATGCGCCGGAAATCAGCAGGGTGGTTTTGGGGTAGCTTAGCACTTTCTGCAGCACCGGGTGATAGGCGGCGATCAGCCAGCGGTTGAGCGGATTAGCCTGCTCATCGGGGATTTTCCCTCGCACGAAATAGCCCATCAGCACCGGCACCAGGGTGATCCCCAGTCCGGCGGCCACCGCCATCGCATAGGTTTTGGTGAAGGCCAGCGGGGAAAACATGCGCCCCTCCTGCGCTTCCAGCGAAAATACCGGCACGAACGACAGCGTAATGATCAGCAGGCTGCAAAACAGAGCCGGGCCGACTTCGGTGGCGGCGCGCTCGGTCAACCGCCACCAGTCCTTCTCGCGCGGCGTTTCCCCCGGGTGATCGTGACGCCACTGCTCAACCACCTTGTGCATGTTTTCTATCATTACGATGGCCGCGTCCACCATGGCGCCGATGGCGATCGCGATACCGCCCAGCGACATGATGTTGGCGTTCACCCCCTGATAGCGCATGATAATAAACGCCCCGAGGATGCCCAGCGGCAGGCTGATAATCGCCACCAGCGCCGAGCGGAAATGAAACAGAAACAGGGCGCAGATCACCGCCACCACCGCAAACTCTTCCAGTAACTTATGGCTGAGCGTTTCGATGGCGTGTTCAATCAGCTGCGAGCGGTCGTAGGTGGGGACGATTTCCACCCCGGCGGGCAGGCTTTTCTGGATTTCATTTAGCCGCGCCTTGACCGCATGCAAAGTTTCCAGGGCGTTTTTGCCATAGCGCAGCACAATGATGCCGCCCGCCACTTCGCCTTCGCCGTTCAGCTCGGCGATGCCCCGGCGCATTTCCGGTCCTTCCCGCAGGGTGGCGACGTCCTGCAGCAACACCGGAATGCCGTTACGAACGGTAATCACCACCTGATTGAAATCCTGCGCGCTGTGCAGATAGCCGGAGGTGCGCACCATATATTCCGCTTCCCCCAGCTCCAGCACCGAGCCGCCGCTCTCCTGATTCGCCGCCTGAATGGCGCTGATAATCTGCTGATGGGTAATATTCTGCGTGCGCATCCGCTCGGGATCGACCACCACCTGATACTGCTTCACCATGCCGCCGACGCTGGCGACCTCGGCGACGTTAGGCACGGTTTTCAGTTCGAACCTGAGCAGCCAGTCCTGCAGGGCGCGCAGGTCGGCCAGGCTATGCTTACCGCTGCGGTCCACCAGGGCGTATTCATAGATCCAGCCGACGCCGGTGGCATCCGGTCCCAGCGCGGTTTTGGCTTCCGCCGGCAGGCTGGACTGCACCTGGCTGAGGTATTCCAGCACCCGGGCGCGCGCCCAGTAAGGGTCGGTGCCGTCATCGAACAGAATATAGACGTAGGCATCGCCGAACATCGAGAAGCCGCGCACCGTTTTCGCCCCCGGCACCGACAGCATGGTGGTGGTCAGGGGATAGGTAACCTGATTTTCCACCACCTGAGGGGCTTTGCCCGGATAGCTGACGCGGATGATGACCTGTACGTCGGAAAGATCGGGGAGGGCGTCCAGCGGCGTTTTCTGCAGGGACATTATCCCCCAGGCCGCCATAAGCAACGCGGCCAGCAGCACCAGCAGCCGGTTTTTCAACGACCAGCGGATAACGTAGGCGATCATTGGTGGCCTCCATGCTCGGCGTGGGACGCGTCAAGGGGCGAGATCTGCTGAATATGAATGCCGCCGTCGTCCATGCGGAACTGGAAGCCGACCTGGCTGCCGATGCCGATACCCGGCGGCAGGCCCTCTGGCGGCAGGGTGAAATCCATGGTCATCGGCGACCAGTTAAGCGCCGGCACGGCGTCATGCTCGATGGTGAGCCGATTGCCGTTGACGGCCTTGATCACCCCCTGGGTTTGATAGCTGGCGCTATTTGCCCCATCGTTCTCCTGCCGTTCATCGCCAAACTGGGCGAGCGAGCTGCGCAGGCTGGCCTCGGAGTCAATCAGGAACTGACCTGACGTCACGACGTCGTCGCCTTCGTTCAGCCCGGCGGTGATCTCCGTCCAGTCGTTGTGGGTGATGCCGACGGTGACGTTGCGCGGTACGAAATGGCCGTCCCCTGCGCTCAGCAGTACCCGGTTGTGGCTGCCGCTCACCAGCAAGGCCTGTTGCGGTATCATCAATAGCCGTTGCGGCTGCGGGCCGGCAATCCGTACGGAGAGGTACATGCCCGGTTTTAGCTGATGCTCGGGGTTCTCCAGGATGACGCGGGCTTTCAGCGTTCTGGTGGCGCTGTCCAGCACCGGCAGCAGTTCGCTGACTTTTCCGCTGAAGGTTTTTCCCGGCCAGGCGCTGCTGCCGGCGACCACCTCGCTGCCAACGCTCAGCTGCGCGGCCTGGGCTTCCGGGTAATCCACTTCCACCCAGACCGGGTCCAGACTCGCCAACTCGAATAACGGCTGCGCCGGGGTGAGCTGCATCCCGGCGCGCACTTCCAGCTTATTCACGTAACCGGCTTGCGGCGCGGTAATCGTCATGCGCGGCTGTGGCTTGCCGCTGCGCTCCACCTGGCGAATCACCGCTTCCGGCATAAACGACAGCGCCAGCTTTTGCCGCGCCGCCTGCGTCAGCGAAGGGTCGCCGAATTGCCGCACCGCCAGATACTCCTGCTGCGCCGCCGCCCAGGCCGGGTTCCACAGCGTAGCCAGCGTTTCCCCTTGCTTTACCTGCTGTTGCGGCGCGTTCACCGCAAGCTGTTCGACAATGCCGCCGCTGGGGGCGACCAGCGTGCGCAGACCGCGTTCATTCAGCGCCACGGTGCCATAGCCCGACGTTTGCGCGTTGACGGTGCGTATTTCCGCCCGGGCGATGCGCACCCCCAGATTCTGCTGCTGGCGGGCGCTGATGGTCACGCCGCCGTCGTCCTGCGCCTCATCGGCGTAACGCGGAACCAGCTGCATATCCATAAACGGCGATTTACCCGGTTTATCGAAGCGTTTATCGGGCACCATCGGATCGTACCAGTACAGCACGGGACGTTCGGCCGCCGCCGGAGAGGCGGGCGCCGCCGCCCGATATTGCTGGCTGCCCCAGAAATAACCGCCGCCGACAGCGCTGACGATCGCCAGGGTAAGCAGGCCGAGAGTTAATGGCTTATTCATTGTAATGGGTTCCCCTGTGGCGTCAGATAGCGAATGGCCGCCCAAAGCTGCGCCATTTCCCGCGTGGCGTTCAGCGTGGCGATTTGGCTTTCCAGCATGGCGCGCCGCGCCTCCAGCACGTCGGCAAGGTTGCTGCCGCCGGACTGATACTGGGCCTGCATCAGCTTGTTGCGCTGCTGCTGGAGGGGAAGCACCTCATTTTTCTGGCGCTGCCAGCGTGACTGGGCCGCCTGATACTGCGCTATCAGCGTATCGAGCTGCGCCTGATGCTCCCGGCCGGTCAACAGCACCCTGTCGCGGGCCTCCTGGCTGCGGGCCACGTCGGCGGCGTAGTCTTTATCCTGCCGTTGGGATTTAAACAGCGGCAGGTCGACCGTCACCATCATGCCGGCCATATCGTCGTAGTTATCCCCGCGTTTGGCGTAATAGACTTCGACGCCCACGTCGGGGATGGCCGCCACCGCGGACTGCGCCGACCGCGCCTGAGCCAGCTCGGATTCGCGCTGCGCCAGCTGCATTTCCGGGTGCAGGTGGATGGTTTTACTCAGTTGTTCAGGTGAGGCGGGCAAACGTTCGATGCGGGGCAGCGCGCCGCGCACGTTGATATCCGGCACGCCGGTAAGTTGCACCATTCGCGCTTTCGCTATCTGCACATCCCGTTCGGCATCGGCCAATTTATCCTGCATCTCCGCCAGCGTCAGGCGGGCCTCCAGCACGCTGCTGGCTTCTCCTCCCGCGGCGACGCCGGCTTTTTGCAGTGCAATCTGCCGCTGGCTTTCGTTGACCAGCGAGCGCACGTCTTGCAGCGACTGTCGCGACAGCGCCAGTTCCAGCCAGGCCTGAGCGGTTTCCCGTTGCAGCCGGGCGCGAATGATGTCGTGATTGCTGCGCAGGCTGTCGGCTTCCACGCGCAAAGTCCGCGCCTTGTTGTCGCGTTTGGTGCTGCTGACATAGGTTTGCATAACGCCGATACGCTGCATCGTCATGCCTTCACGCGTCAGGCGGCTGCCGTTATTGCCGCCTAACGGCAGGTTTTCCACGCCGAACTTGAGTTGCGGATCGGGGAGTTGCGTGGCGGAGTCGGCCATGTTTTGCAGCGCGCGGATCTGGTGCTGATTGGCCGACAGGTCGGCGGAATAGCGTTCCGCCGCCTGTAAAGCCTGTTCAAGGTCCAGATCCGCCGCAAAGGAGGCGACAGGCAGCCACAGCAACATCGCCAGCCACGCTCCGGTTGAGAGCCGCTTGGATATGTTCATGTTCGTTCCCCGCTTATTTTTGCTGTGGCGTAATCGCGGTCAGGGTATAGCCGCTGTCGCTCTGGATAAAACTGAACGCAACGGGGGTCTCCGCCGGCAACGGCGCAAATTTGCCGGACTGCTGCGGCAGCCGGAACGCCATGGTCATCGCCGGCCACTGTAAATCGGCAATCGGACCGTGGGCGATGGTGACGCTGTCGGCGTTCCACTGTTTAACCGTACCGCTGGCCTGATAGGTCTTGGCGGCGGTATCCGCAGGGATCGCGGCGTGGTGCTGATGGTCGTTAGCCCACAGCGGGGAAGAGACAAGCAGACAGGCGAGAAACGCCGTATGAGTGACACGCATAATAATAGCTCCATAAAAACGATGAATAACAATCAATTACGCCAGCTGGCGCAGGTTGGTCATCAATCGTGGAGCTATTCTCTAAAGCGGCAGAAACGGATTTCAGCCGGGGGACCGGCGGCGGGGGGAGAAAACCAGGCCTCGCTGGCGCAGTTGACCGCGTGCGGCTGATCGGCCAGGGCCAGCTCGCTGCTGACCGGAAGAGCCAGCAACACCAGGGAGGCGTTGTCCTTCTTGATGGAGTCCGGCACGCAGTGTTTTTCGCACAGCGGCGTTTGCTGGTCGGCCGTAGGTTTCGGCATCACATCATGGTGGGAGTGATGAGAAGTTGTCTGTTGCAGATGCGCCTGATGCTGCATCAGCGGGGAATCTGGACCGACGGCCAAATCGCATTGATGCCCGGCGATGGCCAGTTGCGCATTCAGAAACAGCCAGCATAATGCCAACAGCCATCCCCACCTGCCTTTGTTGCGCAGATGATGAATGAACGACGGCGATAAACGGGATGCTGACATAACGTTTCCTTACAGAGCGTTATGCCAGTGTAATCGCCGGGATTTGTGCCGGGCAAGCACCGAATTGAAGAGATTTGTAAATTGGCGGGGGTAGGGTATTTTCTGCAACCTCGGGCCGCCGGCGGAAGCAGGTCCCCGCCTACAGCCGCGGGGACGACGAAAAGGCGTCATTCCCGCGCAGGCGGGAATCTCTTGCCTTGGTGCCGTATGCGGAAACGGGTCCCCGCCTACAGCCGCGGGGACGACGGAAAAGGCGTTATTCCCGCGCGGGCAAAAGTATTATTCCCGCACAGGAAAAGTGTTATACCCGCACAGAAAAAGTGTCATTCCCGCGCAGGCGGGAATCTCTTGCCTTGGTGCCGTATGCGGAAGCGGGTCCCCGCCTACAGCCGCGGGGACGACGGAAAAGGCGTTATTCCCGCGCGGGCAAAAGTATTATTCCCGCACAGGAAAAGTGTTATACCCGCACAGAAAAGGCGTCATTCCCGCGCAGGCGGGAATCTCTTACCCTCGGCGCCGTTTGCGAAAACAGGTCCCCGCCTGCGGCCGCGGGGACGACGATTCGGCAATAACCGCGGCAGTATGTCGTCGCCTACTGCGAAAAAAACTGGTAAGTCGTGTCGGAGCGGTACACCTGTCCCGGCCGCAGCCAGCAGTCTGGCTGCGGCCACTCCGGGTGATTGGGGCTGTCGGGCAGAAATTCGCTTTCCAGCGCTATCCCGGCGTAATTTTCATAGCCGCCGCCTTCCCGCGACGGCGTACCGGCCAGGAAGTTTCCGCTGTAAAGCTGTAAGGCGGGAGCGCTGGTAAATACGCTCATTAACACCCGCCTATCGGACGACCACAGATTCGCCGCCGGACTTTCACTGGCGCCGCAGGTGCCGTGCAACAGATAGGCATGATCGTAGCCGCCGACGGCAATCTGATCCTGGTCGCGCAGAAAGTCCTGCGCCAGCGTTTTAGGCTGCCGGAAATCCATCCCGCCGCCCTGTACCTGAGCGAGATGGTCGCCGGGGATACCCGCGGGGTTTACCGGCAGATAATAATCCGCGAACAGTTGCAGCTGATGTTGGCGTACGTCGCCCGGGCTGCCGTCGAGGTTAAAATAGGCGTGATTGGTCAGGCACACCGGACAGGCTTTCTCCGCGGTGGCCTGATAGACGATTTCCAGCGCGTTATTTTCGCTCAGCCGATAACATACCTGGGCGTTAAGCTGACCCGGATAGCCCTGATCGCCATCCGGCGAATAGAGCTGATAGGTGACGTGCGACGCATCCTGACTGAGAGTGCGCCAGCGCCGGGTGTGGAACCCTTGCGGTCCGCCGTGCAGCTGATGCTGGTCCTGATTGGCGTCCAGTTGGAAGATATCATCACCGCGACGGATCGTGGCGTTGGCGATACGGTTGGCGTAACGGCCGATCGAGGCGCCGAGATAGGCGCTTTGCCGTGGATATTGATCCGGCGATGCGCAGCCCAGCAGCACCTCCCGGATGTCGTCCTGGATGGGTAGCTGACAGGAAAGCCAGGTGGCGCCCCAGTCCATCAGGCAAACGCGCATACCGGCCGCATTCTGTAACCAGGTCAACTGAAACGGCCGTCCGTCCGGCGCCGCGGTTTTTTCATTCAGCATCGTTTGCTCCTGTGGCTCAAGTTAGTCCGGGTAGCCGTTAGGATGGGCGGATTGCCAGCGCCAGGTATCCTGCGCCATCTCTTGCAGCGAACGTTTTACCCGCCAGTTCAGGTCGTCGGCGGCTTTTTGCGCATCGGCCCAGTAGGCGGCCAGATCGCCCTGACGGCGCGGGGCGAAGTGATGGGCAACTGGCTTGCCGCATGCCCGACTGAAAGCCTCAACCACCTGCAAAACGCTGTAGCCGACGCCGGCGCCCAGATTGTAAATATGCACCCCGGCGCGGTTTTGCAGCGTATTCATCGCCGCGACGTGACCGTCGGCCAGATCGACAACGTGGATATAATCGCGCACGCCGGTGCCGTCCTCCGTCGGGTAGTCATTGCCGAAAATGGCCAGCGATTCGCGGCGGCCGACCGCAACCTGGGCGATATAGGGCATCAGATTGTTGGGAATACCCTGCGGATCTTCGCCCATTTCGCCCGAAGGATGGGCGCCGACCGGATTGAAATAGCGCAGCAGGGTAATGCTCCACTCAGGCTCCGCATGCTGCAAATCCTGTAAAATCTGTTCGACCATCAGTTTGCTGCGGCCGTATGGGCTGGCGGGATGGCCCGTCGGGAAGCTCTCCTGATAGGGGATGCGCGGCTGGTCGCCGTAAACCGTGGCGGAGGAGCTGAAAATCAGGTTTTTCACCCCGGCCCGCTTCATGGCTTCGACCAGCGCCAGCGTACCGTAGACGTTGTTGTCATAGTAGTCGATCGGTTTGCGGACGGATTCCCCTACGGCTTTCAAGCCGGCAAAGTGGATCACCGCATCAATCGCGTGGCGGGAAAAAATGTCATTCAGCAACGCGCCGTCGCGGATATCGCCCTGGTAAAAATCGGGGGCTTTGCCCGTCAATTGCGTGATGGTTTTAACCACGCTGGCTTTGCTGTTGCATAAATTGTCGAGAATGACGGGATGATGCCCGGCGGCCAGTAACTGTACGCAGGTATGGCTGCCAATGTAACCGCTTCCACCAGTAACAAGAACGTTCATAATGACCTCTATTGTGACGTTTCAGCAAAAATAACATGGCTGGTGGCTGAAAAAGGTGATCTACAGCGAAAACAGCGCCCGTTATCGATGATTATTTTAACAGGTAAACGTAAGTAAAAAGTTTAAGTAGCCGCTTCTGCTACGTGGATATTTTTTGAGTGGTATCGTTATCACCGCTTATATTTCCACGTACCAGCGTCATAGGATTGTGACTTTATGCCGGGAAAGCAATCAGAATCCTGAACATCTTCACTCTTCAGCCTGTTATTGCCGGGAAGCGGGAGGAATTTCTTCCGTTTGGTAGTCATACGCCTCATCTCCGGCGATAAAGGTTAGCCGGTGGGTAATGCACTGCGGCGCGTCCTCGGCGTGGTGGGAGACAAACAGCAGTTGCGTATCGCCTTCCCCAATCAGGATATCCAGCCAGCGGCGCACCAGCTGGCGGTTAAGGGGATCCAGCCCCTGCAACGGTTCATCGAGGATCAGCAAGGCCGGGTGTTTAACCAGCGCTCTGGCGATCAGCGCCAGTCGCTGTTGTCCCCAGGATAAAGCCTGGAACGGCGCATCCGCGAGGGGACCGTCCAGGCCCAGCAGGGTCAGCCATTGACCGGTCAACTGGCGCTGGCGGTCGGAAACGGCCTGATAAATGCCGATCGAATCGAAAAAACCGGACAGGATAACGTTTCGGACGCTGACGCTGACGCGATAATCAAGATGCAGGCTGCTGCTGACGTAACCGATATGCCGTTTGATATCCCAGATGGTTTCTCCGCTGCCGCGCCGGCGGCCGAACAGCGTGAGATCGTTGCTGTAGCCTTGCGGGTGGTCGCCGGTGATCAGGCTCAACAGGGTGGATTTTCCCGCGCCGTTCGGGCCGACGATCTGCCAGTGCTGGCCGGGCAGCACCTCCCAGTTCAGCCCGTGCAGTATCGGGCGATCGTTATACTGCACGATCCCGTTGCGCAGCGTGATGCGCGGTTGATCGGCGGGAAGCCTTGCGTGCTGCCGCGGATTTTCCGCTTCGGGAAGGGCGCTGCCCGACAGTTTCTCGCCGTAGGCCAACTGGGCGATAAGGGCTTCCGAAAGGATCTGTTCGCGTTCTCCGATGCGGGTCAGCGTACAGTCGGCAAGAATGCCCAGGTGATTGATAAAATCAGGAATATCGTCAAACCGATTCAGGATCAGCACCAGCGTATATCCCTGGGCGGCCAGCTCGGGCAGCTGCGCGGCAAGTTGCCCGCGGGAGGCGACGTCAAGCCCGTCGAAGGGTTCGTCGAGAATCAGCAGATCCGGCTGCGGCATCAGCGCCTGACACAGCATGGTCTTGCGCGTTTCGCCGGTGGAGAGATACTTGAAGCGGCGCTCCAGCAGCGGTTCAATGCCAAACTGCCGGGCAAGCCGTTGACAGCGCGCCCGATCTTTTACCCTATCCTGAATCACCTCGGCGGTGGTGCGCCCGGTATCGTCTTCGTCGGCGCTCAGCATATCGGTGTTATTACGCTGCCATTCCTCGGCGACCAACTGCTGCAACTGCTCAAACGACAAGCGGACGACTCGCTGAAAATCGCAGCGGCGTTCACCGCTCAGCAGCGGTAATTCGCCGGACAGCGCCCGCGCCAGCGCCGATTTCCCGCTGCCGTTTGCGCCGACAAACGCCGAGCACTGATTTTTCCTCAGCGTCAGTTCATCCAGACGCAGCATGCGGGTATCACTCAGCCGAAATAACCCTTGCGATATATGTAATAACGACATCTTTTATCCTTCGTCAGCGAATCGGACGGCAACTGCGAATGCGGGAGCGTATGGCCTGCCGGCCAATATTTAACAGAGCGTGGCGATAATGACTTTATCGGCGTCAAAATAAGCGCTGACATCCCCATCCTGCCTGAGCTGCTGTTGCGAGACCACCTCATTGGGGACGGTGGCGCACAGCGTTTCCCCGCCGGCCAGCGTCACCAGCACTTCGCTGTTTTCGGCACCGGGCTGAATGCCGGCGATGCGCCCATGCAGCACGTTGTCCGCTGACGCATCCGGGGGCGACCCCGCGCGTAAATTCACCCACGGCGCCTTAATCAGCGCCAGCACTTCTTTACCCGGCCGGAGCTGTAAACGCTCGGCGCTTTGCCGGGTAATCAACGCGCCGATGGTGGTTTTTCCGTCCGCGAGCAAAATTTCCAGATGCTGTTGCACCGGTCGATCGCTGCGGGCGAGCACGGTGCCAAAAAACTGATTTCTGGCGCTGGTCTGTAGCGAAAAACGGGCGATGGCGGCCAGCAGGCTATCCAGCGGCAAACTGTCTTCCTGCAGGACGTCAAAAGCCTTTTGCTGAATTTGCCCCAGCAGGTCATAAAGCTGAATCAGCCGTTCGCCATAGCCCGTTATGCGGGCGCCGCCGCCGCCTTTTCCGCCGGTCATGCGCTCAACCAGGGTGTGCTCGGCCAGCTGATTCATTTCGTTGATGGCGTCCCAGGCGCTTTTATAGCTGATCCCGGCCATTTTGGCGCCCTGACTGATTGATCCGCTTTGGCGGACCCGCTTCAGTAATTCGATGCGGCGCGGATCGGCAAATAGACGCTGCCGGAGTTTCAGGGTAAGGAGGATTTCAGCTTGCATGGCTAAGGGCCCGGGTAAGTGATGCCTGATTTTAATGTTTTGTATTGTCGCCATTTTCTTCATCAGGGGCAAATCGCACAAATGGCAGCGCTATTTTCTCTTGTTGAGGTACACTCCCGATCGAAGATTATGATAGCTTACGGTGAAACCGTTCGTTGAGTAAGCGACTGAAGTAACGGTAGCCGTTCGATAAGTGAGGTAAGCATGTTGGAATTATTGAAAAGCCTGCTGTTTGCAATCGCCATGGTACCGGTGATGATGGCGATTATTCTGGGCGCTATTTACGGCCTCGGCGAAGTATTTAACGTTCTTTCCAAAATTGGTCATACCGAAGAGCGTCGCGCTAAAAAGCAGTCTTGATTCATTTTTTATTCCCCTCCGATTCTGACGCCCGGCACGCCGCCGGGCGCTTTTCTGATGTTTGCGCAAATTGCCGTTAAACCGCATAGACACTGGCGGAATTATCGTTATATCATCAATTACACAACGATAATAATCGGGAGACGGAAATGAAACGGCAATGGTTTAAATGGTTGACGGCGCTGGTGCTCGGCGCAGGTATGGCGGTGCCGGCAATGGCGGCGGAAGAAAAGGTGACGGTATTCGCCGCGGCGTCGCTGACGAACGCGCTGCAAGAGATTGCGGCACAGTACCAGAAAGAGCAAAACGTTACGGTTGTCGCCTCATTTGCGTCGTCGTCAACCCTGGCCCGGCAGATTGAGCAGGGGGCGCCGGCGGAGCTGTTTATCTCCGCCGATCAGCAGTGGATGGATTATGTCCAGGATAAAAATCTGATCGACGCGGATAGTCGCCATACGCTGTTAGGTAATGAACTGGTGGTGATTGCCCCCAAGAGCAGTCAGCAAAAAGAGATCGCCATCAATGATAAAACCGACTGGAAAAGTCTGCTGCAAGGCGGACGTCTGGCGGTTGGCGACCCGGATCACGTTCCGGCCGGCATCTATGCCAAAGAAGCGCTGCAAAACCTGAAAGCGTGGGATGAACTTTCTCCGCTGATGGCGCGGGCGAATAGCGTACGCGCCGCCATGGCGCTGGTTGAACGCGAAGAGGCGCCCTTGGGTATCGTGTATGGTTCCGACGTGATCGTCAGTAATAAAGTCAAGGTTATCGGACAATTCCCGGCCAGCAGCCACAAACCGGTGGAATACCCGGTGGCGATAGTAAAAGATCGCCAAAACCCGGCGGTCAGCGCCTTTTACGCCTATCTGAAAACGCCGCAGGCCGCCGCGGTGTTTAAACGCTATGGATTTACCCCCCGTTAATGATGTTAAGCGACTACGAGTGGCAGGCGGTTGAGCTGAGCCTCAAGGTTTCGGTTGCGGCGGTGATTTGCAGCCTGCCGCTGGGGATACTGACGGCGTGGATTCTGGTACGCTGCCGCTTTCCGGGTAAATCCCTGCTGGATAGCGTGATCCATCTGCCGCTGGTGTTGCCGCCGGTGGTCATCGGTTATCTGTTGCTGGTGGCGATGGGGCGCCGGGGGGTAATTGGCGTCTGGCTGTATGACTGGTTTGGTTTCAGCTTCAGTTTCAGCTGGCGCGGCGCGGCGCTGGCGTCGGCGATCGTCGCTTTTCCCCTGATGGTCAGAGCGATACGTTTGTCGCTGGAAGCGGTGGACCGGCGTCTTGAACAGGCGGCGCGCACGCTGGGCGCCGCGCCCTGGCGGGTATTTTTCACCATTACCCTGCCGCTCTCTTTTCCCGGCATTGTGGTCGGTACGGTTCTGGCTTTCGCCCGTTCTCTGGGCGAGTTCGGCGCCACCATCACTTTTGTTTCCAATATTCCGGGGGAGACGCGAACCATCCCGCTGGCGATGTATACGCTGATCGAAACGCCCGGCGCGGAATCCGCCGCCGCGCGGCTGTGCGTTATTGCGATTGCGCTCTCGCTGGTGTCGTTATTATTGTCGGAATGGCTGACGCGCTGGAGCCGTAAGCGGTTGGGGGAATAATGCTGCAACTCGATTTTAACCAGCAGCTTGGCGATCTGAAGCTCAGCGTTAAAGAGGATTTACCCGCCAGCGGCATTACCGCCGTTTTTGGCGTCTCCGGCGCGGGGAAAACGTCGTTAATCAATGCCATCGTCGGCTTAACCCGGCCCGACTCGGGGCGTATCCTGCTCAACGATCGCGTGTTGGCGGACACCGGGCGGGGGATTTTCCTGCCGCCGGAAAAGCGCCATATCGGCTATGTGTTCCAGGATGCGCGCCTTTTCCCTCATTATCGCGTACGCGGTAATCTGCGTTATGGCATGGCCGCGGCCATGGGCAAACAGTTTGATGATATTGTCGCGCTGTTGGGCATTGCCCCGCTGCTCAATCGCTATCCGCTGACGTTATCCGGCGGTGAAAAGCAGCGCGTGGCGATCGGCCGCGCATTATTGACCGCTCCCCAACTGCTGCTGATGGATGAGCCGCTGGCCTCCCTCGATCTGCCGCGCAAGCGCGAGCTGCTGCCTTATCTGGAGCGGCTGGCGAAAGAAGTGAATATTCCCATTCTGTATGTCAGCCACAGCATGGAGGAAATTCTGCGGCTGGCGGATCGGGTGCTGGTGCTGGATCGGGGCAAAGTGAAAGCGCAGGGGCTGCTGGAGGAGGTCTGGGCCAGCAGCGCGTTACGTCCCTGGCTGCCGCGGGAAGAGCAGAGCAGCATACTCAATGTGCGCGTGCTGGAGCACCATGACCGCTACGCGATGACGGCGCTGTCGCTGGGCGACCGGCGCCTGTGGGTGGGGAAGGTTGACGCGCCGGTTAATACGCCGTTGCGTATCCGCATTAACGCCGCGGACGTGTCGCTGGTGCTTCAGCCGCCGCAGGTGAGCAGCATCCGCAATATACTGCCGGCCAGGGTGGCGGAGTGTATTGAGGTCGAGGATCAAATCGAGGTGAAGCTCGCCGTCGGCGAGCAAATCCTGTGGGCGAGAATTACGCCCTGGGCGCGGGACGATCTGGCGCTGCGCCCGAATCTGCCGCTCTATGCGCAGGTGAAAAGCGTGTCGATCACTCCCTAAGAGTGGTATCCGCCGGGGCGGGCCGTCTTGCCCGCCGCCCTTCAGGCCGTCTCTGGCAACGTTGAAAATCGCACCCGGCGATTTTCAAAATTTATGGAGGATTATTCCAAAGTTCACAATAAGCCCAACGCCAGGATGGCTATCAAGGTGTTATCGATAGTAACATCATCCCAATTCTGGAGCGGATGCAAGTCATGAACGTACAGCGGCCGCACGTGGCGGCAATGTTGAAGAATATGGCCCACAACCCCGCCAAAGCGAACCGTTCCCTTAGCGTTTTACGCAATCTGTCCGAAGTGTGGGGTTATCGTCCCGATGGCATAAACCCGTGCGCAAGACAGTCGAACGGGTGGGCGGCGTAAGGCTATCACGGTGGCACAATAAGTTCAGGGAGGAGCCGTATGATCAAACGTAAGGCATCCGTTACTCACGCCGAATCATCGGTTTTGCTAGGAGATATTCGAACACTGATCGCAGCATCGCGTCAGCGCACCGTTTCGGCGGTTAATGCCGAGCTGACTCTGTTATTCTGGCGCATTGGATATCGTATTCACACGGAGATTCTGGCGGGCCAGCGAGCAGACTATGGGGCAGAAATCGTACCAACCCTGGCGACTCAGTTGGTTCACGACTACGGTCGCGGATTCGCGGAGAAGAACTTGCGCCGGATGGTCAAATTCGCGACTGTCTTTCCGGACGAACAAATTGTCGCGACATTGTCGCGACAATTGTGTTGGTCTCATTTCGTCCTGTTGCTACCGCTTAAAGTGTCTATACAGCGGGAATACTACGCACACATGGCTAGCACTGAACGCTGGAGTGTACGAACGTTACGTGAACGTATTGACTCAATGCTCTATGAGCGTACGGCGCTGTCCCTGCAACCGGATGAATTAATCGCACGGGAATTGGCAACGTTGCATGGTGCGCAGCGCATATCGCCAGCGCTGGTCATGCGCGATCCCTATATCCTCGATTTCCTGGGACTGCGTGATAGCTGGCAGGAAAACGATCTTGAAGGGGCTATTGTCCGGGAAATGGAATCCTTTCTGTTGGAGCTTGGCGTCGGATTTACTTTCGTCGCCCGTCAGAAACGCATCCAGATCGACGACGAGGACTTCCATTTAGACCTTTTGTTCTATAACCGTAAGCTGCGGCGTCTGGTCGCGGTTGAATTGAAAGTGGGTGAGTTCAAGGCCGCCTACAAGGGACAGATGGAGCTTTACCTGCGCTGGCTGGACAAATACGAACGTGAGCCACAGGAAGCGCCACCTTTAGGTATCATTCTCTGTACCGGGAAGAAATCCGAGCAGATTGAACTGCTGGAACTGAACAAGTCAGGTATCCACGTCGCGGAATACCTGACTAGCCTGCCGCCGCGGGCTGTTCTGGTGGAACGGTTGCAACAGGCGACTCGGCGGGCGCAGTTACAAATCGAGCAGAATAAAAACAAATAACGGGAAAAATCGCTTCCAGCCATTTTTTATCTCAACACCCTGCTGCGGATCACCTCGGCGATGCCGGGCTCTTCGTTATGGCCGATAACCAGATCGGCGCAGGCTTTGATTTCATCCGCGCTGTTGCCCATCGCCACGCCGAGCCCGGCGCTCTTAAGCATGCTGAGATCGTTAAAGTTATCGCCAAAGGCGACAACCTCCTGCATGCGCATGCCTTGCTCTTCAACCCATTGGCGCAGCAGCTTACCTTTGCTATTGCCGGTTTGCGCGATATCCACCTGATCCTGCCACGACCACTCGCAGGCTAAACCGAGTTCCTGCTCCACGGTGCCGGAGAAATCGTTTAAGGTAGGGATATCCGCGTGGTGGGTGGCGAACTTCCAGATGGCGTGCGATAAATCCGCCTGTTGCGCCAAATCACCGACCTGTATGAACGACGGGCGTTGCAGTTCCGGCAGTGAAGCGGCCCAGGCCTGGGTGCGGGTAACATGTCCGGTCGGATGCTGGTAATACATGGCGTCATCGGCGTACATCAGGCCGTGGATGGCGAATTTTTGCAGCAGCGCCAGTACGCTTCGCGCCTGATCGGCGGAGAGCGGGCTGGTATGAGACGCCTGACCAGACAGATAGTCGTACACGTAGGTCCCGTTGCAGCAGATGGCGGGGGTATCGAGTTGCAGCGCCTGGTAAAAAGGATGGATCGCCGAATGATGGCGGCCGGTAACGATAACCACTTTGATGCCTTGCTGGCGCGCCAGCGCTAATGCGGCAAGTGATTCCGGCAAGATTCTTTTCTGTCGATCCAGAAGCGTTCCGTCGAGATCGAGCGCAATTACACGATAGGCCATAGTAGTCTCGTAAAGTGGTTGTAGAATAAAGGTATGGGCAATGATGGTACACCGTAAGTCAGGTTGCGCAAAATATGAGAAAGATGACTCATCTCTGCTTTTGATAAAAATTCTACGTATGCCTGAGCAGTAAAATTCGCATGAATGTAAAGGAGAATAGGATGCAGCAAGTAGTTTATGTCGCCAGTCCGGAGAGTCAGCAGATCCATGTATGGCAACTTGGCGCCCAGGGCGAACTGACGTTATTACAGGTGGTTGAAGCGCCCGGACAGGTACAGCCGATGGTGATTGCGCCCGATAGGCGTCATCTATACGTGGGCGTGCGCCCGGCGTTTCGCGTTATCAGTTACCGTATTGATAATAAAGGCCTGTTGACTGAGGCCGGGTCGGCGCCGTTACCCGGCAGCCCCACGCACCTATCTACCGATCGCCAGGGGCGTTTCCTGTTCAGCGCCTCCTACAGCGGCGCCAGCGTCAGCGTCAGTCCGATCGATGAAAACGGTCTGGCAGGCGCGCCGATCCAGCAGTTGGACGGTCTGGAAGGTTGCCATTCCACCAATATCGATCCGACCAATACGCTGGTGTGGGCGCCCTGTCTGAAAGAAGATCGCATTCGTCTGTATGATTTGAGCGCCGCGGGCGAACTGAGCGCGCATCAGCCGGCGGATTTGACCACCGTCGCCGGCGCCGGCCCGCGTCATATGGCGTTCCATCCCAATCAGCGTTTCGTCTACTGCGTGAACGAGCTGAACAGCTCGGTGGATGTTTACCAGCTTAACGCGCCGGACGGCAAGCCGCGCCGGGTTCAGACGCTGGATGCCATGCCCGCCGATTTTGCCGATACGCGCTGGGCGGCGGATATCCATATTACGCCGGACGGCCGCTTTCTTTACACCAGCGATCGCACCGCCAGCCTGTTAAGCATTTTCCAGGTATCGGAGGACGGCAGCGTGCTGTCATTAAGCGGCCATCAGCCGACGGAGACGCAGCCGCGCGGTTTCAATATTGACCATCGCGGTGAATTCCTGATTTCCGCCGGACAGAAATCCCGGCATATCGAGGTATATCGTATTAACGCCGCGGACGGCGCATTACAGCCGCTGGCGCGTTATGCGGTAGGGCAGGGGCCGATGTGGGTCAGCATTCTGGCGCTGGGCTGAGTCCAATGGCAATCATGTCGTCCGCAGCGAAGAGTATCACCGGTCATCTCGTGCAAATATTATCACCGGTCATTTCCTGTGAATATTAACGCCGTCATCCCCGCGCAGGCGGGGATCCTCTTCTTACCGCTCTGCGGTATCCGACAAAGCCGCTATCCGAAGTCGTCCGGTCAGCCGCGATACTCGATGATCGACAGGCCCGCGTTGTAGTCGGTGCTATAGATAATTCCCTCGGCATCGACAAACACATCGCAGGACTGGATCACCCGCGGCCGGCCGGGACGTTTGTCGACCATTTTCTGCGGCGCCGCCGGCACCAGCGCGCCGGTTTCCTTCGGCTGATAAGGGTTGCTGATATCGTAAGCCCGGACGCCGGCGTTCTGATAGGTGGCGAAAATCAGCGATGAGCTGATAAAACTCCCCGGCCGGTTTTCGTGCAGGTTATGCGGACCGAAATGGGCGCCTTTTTTCACATAATCCGTTTCGTTGGGCTGCGGGAAAGTGGCGATGCTGACCGGATTGCGCGGTTCCCGAATATCAAATACCCAGATAAGCTTCTCGCCGTCTTCCTGATTGTCCAGCACAGCTTCGTCCAGCACGATAAGCAGGTCGCGATCGGGCAACGGCAGCGCGGTATGCGTTCCGCCGCCGAATGGCGGGCTCCAGTTGCGGTGGCTGATAAGCTTGGGATGACGGCGATCGCTGACGTCCAGCAGTGTTAATCCGCCGTCGCGCCAGCTGCCGTAGGCGGTATCGCCGCTGACGATGGCATGGTGCAGCGCATAGCGCTTTCCTTGCGGCCAGTCCGCGGTTTCGCCGCCGGCGGTATGCATGCCGGGCAACCAGTAGCGCCCGGCGACCTCCGGACGGCGCGGATCGGCCAGGTCGATGGTGAGGAAAATGTAGTCGCTGTAGCCGTCCAGCAGCGCGGAAACATAGGCCCAGCGGCCGCCGACGTACCAGATACGGTGGATGCCGATGCCGTCCAGCGGCAGAAAGCTGATTTCGCGCGGCGTATCCGGCGTGGAAATATCAAAGATGCGCAGCCCGGCGCTCCAGCTTTTGCCCTGCTGTTTGGTGCTTACCGTCTCGGCGACCGAACGGGTGTAGTAAACTTTCTCTTCGGCGAAGCTGGCATCCGCGAACAGATCCCGCGCGTTGACCACCAGCAGTAAATCATCGTGCGCCTGCAGGTGTATGTTCCAGGTTCCGGGCGGCGCGGCGATAAAGCCGGCCGGCCGGGGATTTTTGGCATCACGGACGTCGACGATGGATACGCCCTGTGAAACCATATGTCCGATATAGGCGTAGCCGCGATGGACCATGACTTGCACGCCATCGGGTCTGCCGCCCTGGTCGCTGTGTCCGATCAGCCGCATATTGCGGCTGTAGTCCGGCGTCGGCAGGGGTTGTGATGCCATCGGTTGTCTCCGTTGTTATTTAGCCTTGGCCTGGGCTTCCAGCGTGGCGAACCACGGGGCGATAAAATCATCGGTCTGGCCCCAGCCGGGAATGATTTTACTCAGTCCGGCCACGTTTACCGGTCCCGGCTGGCTGGCTAACAGCGCCTGCGGGATCACCGCGGCTTTGAATTCATAGGTGGCCGGCGTCGGTTCACCGGCGATTTTATTGGCCACCAGGCGCAGGTTGACTTTGCCGATCAGTTTGGGATCGACCGCCACGCTCACTTTCCACGGACTGTTGGCTTCGCGCATCAGCTGCAGGTCCTGATTCGAGATATCAATACTGTAGATTTTGATTTCGGTGCGGCCGTTTTCTTTCAGCGCCTTATAAGCCCCCTGGGTGAATGCGTCCCATGAGCCCCAGATGGCGTCAATCTTGCCTTTCGGGTATTTCGCCAGCACCGCGCCGACCTTGTTGGCGGTGTCGCCCTGCACGTCAGATGATACCGCGCCGATGGATTCCAGCTCTTTGATGCCGGGATTTTCCTTAAGGAGCTGCTGATAGGCGAGCTGGCGGCGTTCCATCGGCGGGAAACCGGCTACCCAGAGTTTGATGATATTGGCCTTGCCGTTGAAGTCCTTGACCAACTGACCGAACGACCCGTGGGTGAGGGAAGCGTCATCCTGCTGAGAGACGGTCACGCCGGGGATTTCGCCGTTGACGGCGGTATCAAACACCGAAACCGCGATGCCGCTGTCGACGATGCGTTTGATTAAATCGGTGGAGTAGGGGTCGCGTCCCTGGGACAGAATGATGCCGTCGTATTTCTGGCTGATGGCCTGATTGACGAAATCCTGAAAGCGGGCGTCATCGCCGTTGCTCAGAAAGGTGCTGACCTTGAAGCCCAGCTTTTTGCCCTCTTCGAGCACGCCGGAAATAAACTGCGTGGTGTTGTCGTCAGACCCCAGATTACGAATAACCGCGATACGCACCGGGCCGTCATGCTGCGCCAGCGCCTGCGGGAGTGGCGCAATGGCGGCGGTCTCGGCGGCGAATACCGGGAAAGCGGTCGCCAGACTCAGCGCGAGCAGTGCAGGGGTAAATTTTTTCATTTATCGGCTCCATGGTGTATCAGCATTATATTGTGTTGGCAGTGGGCGACAGTTTTATAGCTGTCTTTATGTCTGGATGTCTGTTCCGCGACGATAGCGCATCATAACCGCTATGTTATAGGGGAGGAATGGGGCGGCGTTATGACTTTTGGGCGTAAGTTATAACCGTTGGTTTGTTTGGGGGAGCGCTGTTTCTGCATTGTCGCGCCTGAAGGTCCCTGCCTGCGCAGGGACGACGGAAAAGAGGCATCGGGATTTATCGCAGCCCGGTTACTTCTTCGCCTCTTTCTCTTTCAGGCTGCGCGCCCAGCGCGGATGGTGCTTTCTCGCCCACTTCTCGGAAACCTTCCCTTCAATCATGCCCTTGATCGATCCCTTGACCCAAAACGCCATATACATATGGATCAGGATGGCGTGGATCAGCACGATCGCCGCGGTGGCGTGAATCAGGATGGCGTAGCGCACCACGTCAATGGGAAACAGATGGGCGAAATAGGGCCGCCACATAATGATGCCGGTAATCAGCAGTACCAGCGTCAGCCCCATAATGCTCCAGAACATCATTTTCTGGCCGGGGTTGTATTTGCCCACGTCCGCCACTTCGTGCTCGTTGCCTTTCAGCACCTCGATGATATTGAGAAACCAGGGGATATCGCGCAGTTGCGGAATATTATGGCCGACAAAACGGATAAACATCGGGATCAGGCAGATAACGATCAGCACGCCGAAAATCGGGTGCATGATACGCCCCATCTGCGGCGTGCCGAATGTTTGCGTCAGCCACTGCAATGTCGGGAAAAACAAGGCGATTCCGGACAGTGAGACCAGAAAAAAACTGATGACGACAATCCAGTGACAGATGCGGTCAATGAATTTGGTGCGCAAAATCATTTTCTGTTTACTCATGTTTGTCCCCTTCCTCATTTTCGTGCTCTATTTCTTCGGTATTGGGGCCGATGCCCACATAGTGGAAGATTAATCCGGCAAACGTCGCGACGAACCCGAGCGCCGATAATGGTTTCAGAATGCCTTTCCACAGATCCACCGGCGTGGAGATTTGCGGGTTGTCAGGCAGGTTGTGATACAGCGACGGCCGGTCCGCGTGGTGCAGCACGTACATGACGTGGGTGCCGCCGACGCCCTGTGGATCGTAAAGGCCGGCCTGGGCGTAGCCGCGTTTTTTCAGGTCGATAAGCCGCTCTTCGGCAAGGTGTTTCATTTCCGCCTTGGTGCCGAAACGGATGGCGCCGGTCGGGCAGGTTTTCACGCACGCCGGCTCTTGCCCGACGCTGACGCGGTCGACGCACAGGGTGCATTTATAGACGCGGTTATCGTCTTTATTCAGCCGCGGGATATCAAACGGGCAGCCGGCGATACAGTAGCCGCAGCCGATGCAGTTTTCCGACTGAAAATCGACGATGCCGTTGGCGTACTGAATGATTGCCCCGGCGGACGGGCAGGCTTTCAGGCAGCCGGGGTCGCTGCAGTGCATACAGCCGTCCTTGCGGATCAGCCACTCCAGGCGGTCGTTTTCCTCCACTTCGGAAAAGCGCATCAGCGTCCAGGACTTGGCGCTCAGGTCGGCGGGGTTATCGTAGACCCCGGCGTTATGGCCCACCTCATCGCGGATATCGTTCCATTCGGAGCAGGCCACCTGGCAGGCTTTGCAGCCGATACAGGTGGTGACGTCGATAAGTTTGGCCACTTCGCTTTTATCGCTGCGCACCTGTGGAGGCGGTGTAAAGTCATTGGTGGCCGAACGTTTAATAATATCTTGAGATTGCATTGACATGGTTGGCTACCTTTACACCTTCTCTATGTTAACCAGAAACGCTTTATATTCAGGCGTTTGTGTATTAGCGTCACCGACGCTGGGGGTGAGTGTATTAGCCAGGAAGCCTTTGCGGGTCGCGCCCTCAAAGCCCCAGTGGCAAGGAATACCAACGGTTTCTACCGGCCGGCCGGCAATGTTCAGCGTTTTGATGCGCTTGGTGACCACGGCTTTCGCCTTGATATAGCCGCGCCGGCAGGAAACCCTGACTTCGTCGCCGGCCTTGATGCCTTTGTGCTGCGCCAGGTTTTCGCCGATTTCGATAAATTGCTCCGGCTGCACGATGGCGTTCAGCCTGGCGTGTTTGGTCCAGTGGCGGAACAGTTCGGTAATCGAGTAGGTGGTGGCGACGTAAGGGAAATCTTTCGCCGACCCCATGGTTTGCGCATCGCGGGCGAACAGCCGCGCCGCCGGGCTGGAAACCACGGACGGATGCAGCGGATTGGAGTCCAACGGCGTTTCAATCGGTTCATAATGCTCAGGGAACGGACCGTCCACCAGTTTGTCCACCGAGAACAGTCGGGCGAGGCCTTCCGGCAGCATAATAAACGGTCCGGTATCTTTGCCCGGCGGGACGGTGGCGGCGAAGTCGGGGATATCGATGCCGTGCCATTTCTTACCGTTCCACTCCAGCAGCTTACGCTTGCCGTCCCACGGTTTTCCCTGCAGGTCGGCGGAGGCGCGGTTGTACAGGATGCGGCGGTTTTGCGGCCATGCCCACGACCAGTTCGGCGTGCAGCCCAGACCGGCGTCGGCGTTATCGCGCTTATCCATCTGGTTGCCGGCTTCGGTCCAGCTGCCGGCGTAAATCCAGCAGAAACTGGCGGTGGTGCCGTCGTCGCGCAGCTGGGAGAAGTCGGCGAGCTGCTGGCCTTTTTGCAGGATAAGTTTACCGCTGTCGTCATAGATATCGGCCAGCGCCATCCCGTTCCCTTCGCGCGCGATCTCCTCGGGGGTCGGATCTTCCGGGTCCTGATAGTTCCAGTTGATGTTCATCAATGGATCGGGATAAGCCCCGCCTTCTTCGCGGTAGAGCTCGCGCAAGCGCATCAGCAGCTTGCCGAGGATCTTGCCGTCGTGCAGCGCTTCTCCCGGCGGCTCGGCCGCCGCCCAGTGCCATTGCAGCCAGCGGCCGGAGTTGGCGATGGAGCCGTTTTCTTCGGCAAAGCAGGAAGAGGGCAGGCGGAACACTTCGGTCTGGATCGATTGGGGAGCGACGTCGTTGAATTCGCCGTGGTTCTGCCAGAAGGTGGACGTCTCGGTCGCCAGCGGGTCGATGATCACCATAAATTTCAGTTTGGACAGCGCGGCGGTGGCCTTGTTTTTATCGGCGAAGGCGGCGATGGGATTAAAGCCCTGAACGATATAGCCATTTATTTTGCCCTCCATCATCAGCTCGGTCTGCGCCATGATGTCGTAGCTGCGATCCCATTTCGGCAGCCAGTCAAAGCCCCAATTATTCGACGCCTGCGCGTTTTCTCCGTAGAAGCTCTTCATCATGCTGATAAAGAATTTCGGCGTGTTTTTGAAGTAATTCACCTGATCGGGCAGCAGCGCGGTGGGCGTGATTTGCCCCAGATAGGTTGGCAAATCGATTTGTTTTTCCGACGGCAGCGGCATATAGCCGGGCAGGTTGGTGGTCAGCAGGCCGAGGTCGGTATAGCCCTGAATATTGGAGTGGCCGCGCAGGGCGTTGATGCCGCCGCCGGACATGCCGATATTCCCCAGCAGCAGTTGGATAATCGCCGCGGCGCGGATAATCTGCGCCCCGTTGGTATGGTGGGTCCAGCCCAGCGCATACATAAAAGTAGTGGTTTTGTCCGGTACGCAGGTTTCGGCCAGCGTACGGCAAATTTCTTCATAATCCCCGGCCGGCGTTCCGCACAGCGACGTCACCATTTCCGGGGTATAGCGCGCGACGTGTTTTTTCAGCAGATTCCACACGCAGCGCGGGTGAGACAGGGTGACGTCGCGTTTGGCGAAGCCGGAGGCGTCCAGTTCGTATTGCCAGCTGGATTTATCGTACTGGCGCGTCTGTGGGTTATAACCGCTGAACAGGCCTTCGTCGAAACTGAAATCATCGCGCACGATCAGGCTGGCGCTGGTATAGGACACCACATATTCGCGGTGAATTTTATCGTGGGTGATAAGGTAATTGACGATGCCCAGCAGGAAGGCGGCATCGGACCCGGCGCGGATAGGGGCGTAGAGATCGGCCACCGCGGCGGAGCGGTTAAAGCGCGGATCGACGACGATCAGCTTGGCGTTGTTGTGCGTTTTTGCTTCCACCGCCCATTTGAAGCCCACGGGGTGCGCTTCCGCCGGGTTGCCGCCCATGACGATGACCACATCGGCGTTTTTGATATCGACCCAGTTATTGGTCATGGCGCCGCGACCGAAGGTCGGCGCCAGTGCGGCGACGGTCGGTCCATGACACAGACGCGCCTGGCAATCAATGGCGACCATGCCCAGCGAGCGCACGAATTTTTGATCGAGGATCCCGGTTTCATTGCTGGCGGCGGAGGAGCAGAGCATTCCGGTGGTCAGCCAGCGGTTAACGGTGACGCCCTGGGCGTTGGTGCGCTCAAAGTTGGCGTCGCGGTCGGCCTTCATCAGCCGGGCGATGCGGTCGATGGCCTCATCCCAAGTGATACGCTGCCACTTGTCCGAGCCGGGCGCTCGGTACTCGGGATATTGCAGACGGTTTTCGCTGTGAATGTAGTCCACCAGGCCGGCGCCTTTCGGGCATAAGGACCCGCGGCTGACCGGATGGTCGGCGTCGCCTTCAATATGGAAAATGGAGGGTTTGGCGTTTTTGGCGCCGTCCCCCAGGCTATACATCAGGACGCCGCAGCCAACGGAACAGTAAGTACAGTTATTGCGTGTTTCTTTTGCTCGTAACAGTTTGTATTGACGTACTGACGCCATTGCTTCCGTAGGAGTGAAACCCAGCATTGCCAGCGTGGTCCCGGCCATCCCGCCCGCGCAAACTTTAAAGAAACCTCTTCGGTTCAGGTTCATTAGCTTCCCTATAATTATTATGTATCATTATTGTTACGGGCAATTTAACAATACAAAAAATGTGGGTTTTGCGCGAAATCAAAATTTAAGTATTTAAAGTATCTGATTAGCCCTTGATAGGTATGAATTGTGTGCGCTGTATCACGTTTTATACGGCGAGGGGTTAAATATGTGTTGAATTAGGGTTCGATAGTGGTAACGAAACGGGCAAGGAAAAACGGCGGACGGCAAGCGGGAAAAGCGGCGAAAATAGCAGGCCGAACGGATGTTCGGCCTGAGAGCGAGATTATTTAACCTGCATACCGGGTTGCGCCCCGCTGTCCGGGCTGAGCAGGAAGATATCTTTCCCGCCGGGGCCCGCCGCCATCACCATTCCTTCGGATAGGCCAAAGCGCATTTTGCGCGGCGCCAGGTTGGCGACCATTACGGTCAGCCGCCCTTCCAGCACCGACGGATCGGGATAAGCGGTACGGATGCCGGAGAATACCTGGCGGGTTTCACCGCCCAGATCCAGCGTAAGACGCAGTAGCTTATCGGAGCCGTCAACCAACTCGGCCTGTTTGATCAGGGCGATACGCATATCCACCTTGTCAAAGTCGTCAAAGCCGATGGTTTCCTGCACCGGTGTCTCCGCCAGCGGGCCGGAAGCGGTTTTTGTCGCCGTCATGTCCTCTTTGGAGGCGTTCACCATATCGTTGACTTTATCCACATCGATGCGGTTGAACAGCGCCTTGAAGGCGTTGATGCGATGGCCCAGCAACGGCACGGCGATCTCATTCCAACGCAGTTCCTGGTTCAGGAAAGACTCCGCCCGCTCAGCCAGCGACGGCAGCACCGGTTTCAGGTAGGTCATCAGCACGCGGAACAGGTTGATGCCCATGGAGCAGATGGCCTGCAGGTCGGCGTCGCGGCCTTCCTCTTTCGCCACCACCCACGGCGCCTGCTCGTCGACGTAACGGTTGGCCAGATCGGCCAGCGCCATCACCTCGCGGATTGCCCGGCCGGACTCACGCTGATTAAAGGCGTCGGCAATGCTGGCGGCGGCGTCGGTAAAGGTTTTATACAGCTCCGCGTCGGCCAGCTTATCGGCCAGCCTGCCGTCGAAACGCTTGTTGATAAAACCGGCGTTACGGGAGGCCAGATTGACCAGCTTGTTGACGATATCGGCGTTCACGCGCTGAACGAAGTCTTCCAGATTAAGATCGATGTCGTCGATGCGCGAAGAGAGCTTGGCCGCGTAGTAATAGCGCAGGCAGTCCGCATCCAGATGCTTGAGGTAGGTATCGGCCTTGATAAAGGTGCCGCGCGATTTTGACATCTTGGCGCCGTTGACCGTCACATAACCGTGGACAAACAGGTTGGTGGGTTTACGGAAATTACTGCCTTCCAGCATGGCGGGCCAAAACAGGCTGTGGAAATAAACAATGTCTTTACCGATAAAGTGATACAGCTCGGCGGTGGAACCCTGGCGCCAGAACTCATCGAAATCGATATCGCCGCGCTTATCGCACAGATTTTTGAATGAGCCCATGTAGCCGATTGGCGCATCCAGCCAGACGTAGAAATATTTGCCCGGCGCGTCCGGGACTTCAAAGCCGAAGTAAGGGGCGTCGCGGGAAATATCCCACTGTTGCAGGCCGGCGTCGAACCACTCCTGCATCTTATTGGCTACCTGCTCCTGCAGCGCGCCGGAGCGCGTCCAGGCTTGCAGCATGTCGCTGAAGGCGGGCAAGTCGAAAAAGAAATGCTCGGATTCGCGCATCACCGGCGTGGCGCCCGACACGGCCGACTTCGGATCGATAAGTTCGGTCGGGCTGTAGGTCGCCCCGCAGACTTCACAGTTATCGCCATACTGATCGGCCGCTTTACATCTCGGGCAGGTGCCCTTGACGAAACGGTCCGGCAGGAACATGCCTTTTTCCGGATCGTAAAGCTGCGAGATGGTGCGGTTTTTAATAAAACCGTTCTCCTTCAGCCGGCGATAAATCAGGCTGGACAGCTCGCGGTTTTCTTCACTGTGCGTGGAGTGATAATTGTCGTAGCTGATGTTGAAGCCGGCGAAATCCTGCTGATGTTCCTGACCTATCGCCGCAATCATCTGCTCGGGGGCGATCCCCATCTGCTGGGCTTTCAGCATGATCGGCGTGCCGTGGGCATCGTCCGCACAGATAAAGTAAACCTGGTTGTCGCGCATTCGCTGGTACCGAACCCAGATATCCGCCTGAATGTGTTCAAGCATATGACCGAGGTGGATCGAACCGTTGGCATAAGGCAGCGCGCACGTTACCAATATTTTCTTTGCGACTTGAGTCATGAGGAACTTGCTTTCTTTTGTGATAGAGGGAAGTTGATGTTAACCGATAGCGCCTTGCTGCGTAAACCGCTGCCTCGCCTAAATCCTTTCCGCAGGGATATGGCCGGGCGGATGATTCAGTATGAATGTCGGGGTCTCCTTCTGGTATGCTATAACCGTTTTCTATCGGTTAAATAATGAAAAATTCAAGGAGCCGGAATGAACTCTAAACTCCCCGATCGGCGTCCGGACGCTCTGCGTGCCCTGGTTACCGGGGTTCTGTCGACTTTTCAGCACCCGACGTTGAAAAATAATCTGACCACGCTGCATGCGCTGCACCACTGCGCGCTGCTGGACGATGTGCTGCATATTGAACTGACCATGCCGTTTGCCTGGCTGAGCGGTCTGGAAGCGTTAAAAGAAGCGGTAAGCGATGAGCTGCTGCGCCTGTCCGGGGCGAAAGCGCTGGAGTGGCGTTTGACGCACAGTATCGCCACCTTGCGACGGGTGAACGATCAGGCCGGGATAAAAGGGGTGAAGAATATCATCGCGGTCAGCTCCGGCAAGGGCGGCGTCGGCAAATCCAGTACCGCGGTGAATATGGCGCTGGCGCTGGCCGCGGAAGGCGCCAACGTCGGCATTCTGGACGCCGATATCTACGGGCCGTCGATTCCGACCATGCTGGGCGCGGCGAGCGAGCGGCCCACCTCGCCGGACGGTCAGCATATGGCGCCGATTATGGCGCACGGACTGGCGACCAATTCCATTGGCTATCTGGTCACCGATGATAACGCCATGGTGTGGCGCGGGCCGATGGCCAGTAAAGCGCTGTTGCAGCTGTTGCAGGACACCCTCTGGCCGGACCTGGATTATCTGGTGCTGGATATGCCGCCGGGCACCGGGGATATCCAGTTGACGCTGGCGCAGAGTATTCCGGTCACCGGCGCGGTGGTGGTGACCACGCCGCAGGATATCGCCCTGATGGATGCCATGAAGGGTATCGCCATGTTTGAGAAAGTCAGCGTGCCGGTTCTCGGCATCGTGGAAAACATGAGCGTCCATATTTGCAGCCATTGCGGCCATCTGGAGCCGATTTTCGGCGCCGGCGGCGCGCAGCGGCTGGCGGAGAAATACCACTGCGCGCTGCTGGGACAATTGCCGCTGCATATTTCGCTGCGCGAGGATCTGGATCGCGGCGAACCGACGGTGGTCAGCCATCCCGACAGTGAATTTACCTCATTATACCGCGAGCTGGCCGGGCAGGTCGCGGCGCAGCTTTACTGGCAGGGCGAGATTATTCCAACCGAGATTTCTTTCCGGGCGCTGTAGCGTCGTTGATGACGGAGTTGGGTGGGGGAGAGTAACTTGGCTATGGATGCTTAAACCGCATCCCCATTTCCGTCGTCCCCGCCTCCTCTCCGTCGTCCCAACCTCCTCTCCGTCGTCCCAACCTCCTCTCCGTCGTCCCTGCGTCTGTAGGCAGGGACCTGCTTCCACTGGTGGCTCGAAGTACCAGAGATTCCTGCTTTCGCAGGAACGACGGATGGGGAAGGCGGCGTTTCCGCTCCGTCGTCCCCGCTTCCTCTCCGTCATCCCCACCTCCTCTCCGTCGTCCCTGCCTCCTCTCCGTCGTCCCTGCGTCTGTAGGCAGGGACCTGCATTTGCTGGCGACTGGGTACAAAAAACGCCCTCTTACTCATCCATTCCTGGGACTCGCCCTACAGGTCGCCGCAGGCGGTATCAAAAACACATCTGGTGTTTTTGTGCGCAGGAATAACGGAAAAGGTTTCAAATAAGATGATGATATAGATCGTCCCAGCGGGGATTTATGCTTTCAATCAACCTGATTTTCCAGGCTCTTTTCCACTTTTTCATCTGTTTTTCTCGCAAAATGGCATTATTCATATCCTCAAAATATTCGTAATAGACCAGCATATGTAAGTGATATTTTTGAGTGAACCCACCAGTAATGCGATTTTTGTGTTGCCATATCCGTTTGGTCAAATGACTACTTACACCGATATAAAGTGAGCCATAAGGCTTGTTGGTCAAGATATATATACAAGGTTGTTTGCTCATATCCGCATTCTTAAAAACGGTTCTACGTGAGATAACTCGTTTTAATCTGAAAAATGCAAAGAGTCAGGTGCTCTAATTGAAATCAGGAATGCTATTCGCAGATTTAGGCCTGTTTCTGAGGTAATGTACCGCTGTTGGGTAGATTCCTCTCCGCGAAAGCGGGGACCTGCGGGAATGACGGATGGGGAAAGGCGGCGTTCCCTCTCCGGAGTTCCATCTCCTCTACGTCGCCCCGATTCCTCTCCGTCATCCCAACCTCCTCTCCGTCATCCCAACCTCCTCTCCGTCATCCCAACCTCTTCTCCGTCATCCCAACCTCTTCTCCGTCATCCCTGCGGCCGTAGGCAGGGATCTGCTTTTCGCTGGCGACTCGGAGTCCCAGAGATTCCCGCTTGCGCGGGAACGACGGAGGAGAAGGACTTGACTGCGGTGCTTATTTTACCACCGGTCATCCGCGTGTTTTACCATTGTCATCCCCACGCGGTAGGCGGAGACCTACTTTCACTGGAGGCTCAGAGTTGCTGAACTGCCTCCTCTCAGTGGTGGAAAGGCTGGCGCGAACAGCGCTAACTCCTTATAATTGCCGCGTCGCAGCACCATTGGTGTATCCCTCTCTTTTTTATGTTAATCAGGTCGTTAATTACCATGACTGATAAGTCTCATCAGTGTGTCATCATCGGGATAGCGGGTGCGTCTGCTTCCGGTAAAAGTCTTATTTCCAGCACGTTATACCGTGAATTGCGTGACCAGGTTGGTGACGAACATATTGGTGTGATACCCGAAGACAGTTACTACAAAGATCAAAGCCATCTGACGATGGAAGAACGGGTCAAAACGAATTACGACCATCCCAGCGCCATGGATCACAGCCTGCTGCTAACGCATCTGCAAATGTTAAAAGCCGGCCAGGCGATAGAACTTCCCCTCTATAGCTATGTTGAACATACCCGGATGCGGGAAACGGTGCATCTTGAGCCGAAGAAGGTCGTTATTCTGGAAGGTATTCTGCTATTGACCGAAGCCCGCCTGCGCGACGAGATGAATTTTTCCATTTTTGTCGATACCCCGCTGGATATCTGCCTGATGCGCCGTATGCGCCGCGATGTCAACGAGCGCGGCCGTTCCATGGACTCGGTGATGGAGCAGTACCAGAAAACGGTACGCCCGATGTTCCTGCAATTCATCGAGCCATCCAAACAATATGCCGATATTATTGTACCGCGCGGCGGCAAAAACCGTATTGCGATTGATATTCTGAAAGCCAAGATAAGCCAGTTCTTTGAATAATCTTTTTGGGCTTTTTTACCCATTACCGATTCGAGTGGAGAAAAAATGAGACTGTGTGATCGTGATATTGAAGCCTGGCTGGATGACGGCCGGTTATCAATTACGCCCCGTCCGCCAACAGAAAGAATTAATGGCGCGACCGTCGATGTCCGTTTAGGCAATCAGTTTCGGGTCTTCAGAGGACACACCGCGGCCTTTATTGATTTAAGCGGGCCGAAGGATGAGGTCAGCGCGGCGCTGGATCGCGTAATGAGCGATGAAATCAATCTGCCGGAAGGCGAAGCCTTCTTTCTGCATCCGGGCGAGCTGGCGCTGGCGGTCACGCTGGAGTCGGTAACCTTGCCGGATAATCTGGTGGGCTGGCTTGACGGACGCTCCTCGCTGGCGCGTTTAGGGTTAATGGTTCACGTTACCGCGCATCGTATCGATCCCGGTTGGCAGGGAAGAATTGTGCTGGAGTTCTATAATTCAGGTAAGTTGCCGTTGGCGCTACGCCCCGGCATGATGATTGGCGCGCTGAGTTTTGAGCCGCTTTCGGGGCCGGCGGCCCGCCCGTACAACCGCCGTCAGGATGCCAAATATAAAGATCAGCAGGGCGCAGTGGCGAGCCGCATCGACAAAGACTGACTGATTGCTGCCGTAGGCGAATGACAATGAGGATGGCATGAGAAGATTTCTGACGACACTGGCGATTCTGCTTGTTGTGCTGGTGGCAGGAATGACGGCGCTGGTGGTGCTGGTTAATCCCAATGACTTTCGCGCTTATATGGTCAGGCAGGTCGAGGATCGCAGCGGCTATCAGCTGCGGCTGGATGGCGAACTGCGCTGGCATGTCTGGCCGCAGCTGAGCATTCTCTCCGGCGGCATGTCGCTGAGCGCGCCGGGCGCGACCGCGCCGCTGGTCAGCGCCGAAAACATGCGTCTGGATGTTAAACTCTGGCCGCTTCTCTCCCATAAGCTCGCCGTCAAGCAGGTGATGCTGAAAGGCGCGGTTATTCGGCTGACGCCGGAAAGCGAAGCTAAATCCACCGGCAACGCCCCCATCGCCCCGCCAGGTTCGCCGGCGCCCGCCGAGACGCAAGGCTGGAAGCTGGATATTGATAAGTTAAGGGTTGCGGACAGTCTGCTGATTCTGCAACGCAACGACAATGAGCAAATAAACGTTCGCGATATCAACCTATTAATGGAGCAGGACGGCGACCGTCAGGTGAGCATCGAGCTGTCCAGCCGCGTCAATCGCGATCAGCGGGATATCGCTGTCTCGCTGTCCGCCGATCTGGATATGCTGCATTTCCCGCAGCAGGTCAATGCGAATATTGAGAAGCTGGATTACCAGATTCAGGGGGCGGACATTCCGGCGGGCGGCATTACCGGCAGCGGCAGCTTGCAGGTCAGCTATCAGCGCCAGCCTGAAAAGATTACCCTAAGCCAGCTGGCGCTGAGCGCCAATGAGAGTCAACTGACGGGAAGCGGCAGCGCCGCGCTTGGCGATATTCCCGACTATGTACTGGATTTGAAGTCCGACAAGCTCGATTTGGATGCTCTGCTCGGCATCAAGCTTGGCGTAGAGCACGGTTCCTCACCTGCTCAGGTTAAAGCGGGCAAGCCGGTTATCTCTGCTAAAAGCGCGGTGAAACCCGGCGAGAGTCCTCTACAGGAATTCACGGCGCGTTTGTCATTGCAGGCGGAATCATTGATTTATCGCGGGCTTAACATTAACCAGTTTACCGTGCAGGCGACCAATCAGCAGGGGCTGCTGAATATCGCCACGCTGAGTGGAAAATTGGGGGAGGGGCATTTTTCTCTGCCGGGCAAGATGGATATCACCGCGTCTCCCGCCATCACGCTGCAACCGGAATTGAATAATATCGATATCGCACCGCTGACGGCGGCATTTGCCTTGCCGGAAAGCCTGAGCGGTAAGCTCTCCATGCGCGGCGAGTTCGGCGGCGATGCCTTTACACTGCCGGCCTTGACGCAGCAGTGGCGGGGGAGCGCGGCGCTGCAAGCCCGCAATCTGCGTTTCCACGGATTGAACATTCAGCAGATGGTGCAGATGGCCGTCGCGCGCAGCAGCAACAGCGTGCGGGGTCAGGAACGCTACGAACGCTATACCGAAGTCCGGCAGTTGACGGCAAACATTCAGTTGAACGCCGGCAAGCTAAAGATAAATGAACTGAGCGGCAGCTCTGAATTCCTGGCGCTGACCGGGGCCGGGCAGATTGACCTCCCGGCGAGAACCTGCGATACCAACCTGAACGTGCGGGTTACCGATGGCTGGCAGGGCGATGAGCAGCTGATCGAGGTACTGCGGGATACGGCGATTCCGTTACGGCTATACGGTTCGTGGGACAAGCTGAATTATCAGTTGCAGGTAGATCAACTGCTGCGCAAGCGCTTGCAGAATGAGATGAAAAAGCGCTTAAACCAGTGGGCGGATAAGAACCAGCAAAGCCAGAAAGGTAAGGATCTGAAACAACTGCTCGATCGGCTTTAAAGCAGCGTATTCCAGCATTTTTGGGGTAGCTCCTCCCCCTGGAAAGGGGGAGGCCGGGAGGGGGTCATTAATGGCAAATCTCCGAACTTGGTCAAGCAATCTAACTACTCTTTTTCAGCCAACTGCGCCACTTCTTCAGGCGTAAGCCCGGTGATTTGCTGCACGGTTTCTTTATCCATGCCTTTGAGCAGTAATTGGCGGGCGATTTGCCGGGTACTGGTTTTGATTCCTTTTTCCATGCCCTTTTCTATACCTTTCTCGATTCCCTGCTGCATCCCCTGCTGCATCCCCTTTTTAAAACCAATCTGTTCCAGTTGCTGTGCGATGGTCATAATTTCCTCCCGGTGCTGAGGCAGTGTTTCCGTTAAGACCTGGGTGAAATGCGGCACTGAGCGAGTATTGCCGGATTTAATAATATAAACCAGTAACGCCTTTCGCAGTTCAGGGGGCGGCGCCCATTGACTAAATAATAACCCGATATCCTGGACCAGTTCCAGTATGTCCCGCTGGCGGATATGTTTTTGTACCAGTTCCAGCAGCGCCGCCTTGCGATGGGTTTTGATTTCGTCATCGGGGATGACGGTGAGGTCGATTAGCGGGAAAGGCTGACCGTATATCCTTTCGGCCAGCGACGGATGGTCAAAGTGGTCAAGCCAGCGCAGGCTATAGGGATAGGGTGTTTGGCTGCCATGGTAAAACAGCAGGGGAACGACCAGCGGCAGATTTTTATTGCCTTGCTCCAGATGCGACTGCATGGCGTTCAGACAGTAACGCAACAGGCGGAAGGCCATCAGCCGGTCGGGCGTGCTCTGGTGTTCGATCAGACAGTAGATATAGGTGGTGCCCTGCTGCGTTTGCAGCGAATAGAGCATATCGGACATACGGGTACGCAGCGTTTCATCGGTAAACGAGGTTGCTTCGAGCCTCAGCGTACTGAGATCGCAGATTTCACCAATATGCGGCGGCAGGTGGATAGTAAGAAAGTCGCGGGCGACTTCGATATTACTGAGGTAGGTTTTAAATAGCGCGTCGTGAGTTTTCATGCGGTCCATCGCAGTATTTCTTCCTGACGACGATGATAACGACGCGCGGCAAAGAAAAAACGGCCAGGGCAAGATTGTGCAAAGGCGCTCTGGGAAAATCTTATGCGTTTGCAGCGGGTGGCGGAAGTTTGCGATGCCGGCCCAAATATCTGGTTGGTGTTATTACGCTCCCCCAGGGATGTGTTTATGAAGCAACGCGTTGGTTATCGTGAGATGCCTGCTTATGCACTGAGGGCTACAAGATGGCAGTCCCATTACTCTTTTTCAGCCAACCGAGCCACTTCCTCGGGCGTAAGCCCGGTAATTTGCTGCACGGTCTCTTTATCCATGCCTTTGAGCAGTAATTGGCGGGCGATTTGTCGGGTACTGGTTTTGATTCCTTTTTCCATGCCCTTTTCTATACCTTTCTCCATTCCCTGCTGCATCCCCTTTTTAAAACCAATCTGTTCCAGTTGCTGTGCGATGGTCATAATTTCCTCCCGGTGCTGAGGTAGTGTTTCCGTTAAGACCTGGGTGAAATGCGGCACTGAGCGAGTATTGCCGGATTTAATAATGTAAACCAGTAACGCCTTTCGCAGTTCAGGGGGCGGCGCCCATTGACTAAATAATAACCCGATATCCTGAACCAGTTCCAGTATGTCCCGCTGGCGGATATGTTTTTGTACCAGTTCCAGCAGCGCCGCCTTGCGGTGAGTTTTGATTTCGTCATCGGGAATGACGGTGAGGTCGATTAGCGGGAAAGGCTGACCGTATATCCTTTCGGCCAGCGACGGATGGTCAAAGTGGTCAAGCCAGCGCAGGCTATAGGGATAGGGTGTTTGGCTGCCATGGTAAAACAGCAGGGGAACGACCAGCGGCAGATTTTTATTGCCTTGCTCCAGATGCGACTGCATGGCGTTCAGACAGTAACGCAACAGGCGGAAGGCCATCAGCCGGTCGGGCGTGCTCTGGTGTTCGATCAGACAGTAGATATAGGTGGTGCCCTGCTGCGTTTGCAGCGAATAGAGCATATCGGACATACGGGTACGCAGCGTTTCATCGGTAAACGAGGTTGCTTCGAGCCTCAGCGTACTGAGATCGCAGATTTCACCAATATGCGGCGGCAGGTGGATAGTAAGAAAGTCGCGGGCGACTTCGATATTACTGAGGTAGGTTTTAAATAGCGCGTCGTGAGTTTTCATGCGGTCCATCGCAGTATTTCTTCCTGACGACGATGATAACGACGCGCGGCAAAGAAAAAATGACCAGGGCAAGATTGTGCAAAGGCGCTCTGGGAAAATCTTATGCGTTTGCAGAGGCGAGCGGAAGTTTGCGATGCCGGCCCAAATATCTGGTTGGTGTTATTACGCTCCCCCAGGGATGTGTTTATGAAGCAACGCGTTGGTTATCGTGAGATGCCTGCTTATGCACTGAGGGCTACAAGATGGCAGTCCCATTACTCTTTTTCAGCCAACTGCGCCACTTCTTCAGGCGTAAGCCCGGTGATTTGCTGCACGGTCTCTTTATCCATGCCTTTGAGCAGTAATTGGCGGGCGATTTGCCGGGTACTGGTTTTGATTCCCTGCTGCATCCCCTTTTTAAAACCAATCTGTTCCAGTTGCTGTGCGATGGTCATAATTTCCTCCCGGTGCTGAGGCAGTGTTTCCGTTAAGACCTGGGTGAAATGCGGCACTGAGCGAGTATTGCCGGATTTAATAATATAAACCAGTAACGCCTTTCGCAGTTCAGGGGGCGGCGCCCATTGACTAAATAATAACCCGATATCCTGGACCAGTTCCAGTATGTCCCGCTGGCGGATATGTTTTTGTACCAGTTCCAGCAGCGCCGCCTTGCGATGGGTTTTGATTTCGTCATCGGGGATGACGGTGAGGTCGATTAGCGGGAAAGGCTGACCGTATATCCTTTCGGCCAGCGACGGATGGTCAAAGTGGTCAAGCCAGCGCAGGCTATAGGGATAGGGTGTTTGGCTGCCATGGTAAAACAGCAGGGGAACGACCAGCGGCAGATTTTTATTGCCTTGCTCCAGATGCGACTGCATGGCGTTCAGACAGTAACGCAACAGGCGGAAGGCCATCAGCCGGTCGGGCGTGCTCTGATGTTCGATCAGACAGTAGATATAGGCGGCGCCCTGTTGGGTTTGCAGCGAATAGAGCATATCGGACATACGGGTACGCAGCGTTTCATCGGTAAACGAGGTTGCTTCGAGCCTCAGCGTACTGAAATCGCAGATTTCACCAATATGCGGCGGCAGGTGGATAGTAAGAAAGTCGCGGGCGACTTCGATATTACTGAGGTAGGTTTTAAATAGCGCGTCGTGAGTTTTCATGCGGTCCATCGCAGTATTTCTTCCTGACGACGATGATAACGACGCGCGGCAAAGAAAAAACGGCCAGGGCAAGATTGTGCAAAGGCGCTCTGGGAAAATCTTATGCGTTTGCAGCGGGTGGCGGAAGTTTGCGAGCCAGCATCAAGAATCAGTCTGGGTGTTCCGGGCTATCTCTTTAATGAAGTCCTCAAAATCACCTAACCGATTCTGGATAACGTAAATCACGATATCTATATTCAGGGCCTGATAATCATGTACTGCTATATTGCGTAAACCCACTATCTTCTGCAGATTGTCGGATAGTTCGTTGGGTATGATGCCGTGTGTCGCGAGCAACGAAAAGCTGTCCCGGCTGCTTTGCGGTATGCCTAATTGCCGGCGGCGAATGAGGTAATTGGCCATATCAATGGCCGCTTCACAGGCACGCTGTAGATTAAGAATGATTGAATCCTGCTTGGTAAAGTTGCGTTTGAATAGCTCTTCACCGTCAAACTCTTCTTTAATTCGCCGTACGCATCTGCGGATTGTCGCGCTTTTGTTGAGCAAAATATCGTTCATTTTTTCAGGCTCTGTTGAAAGCTGGTGATGATATGAGCGCGTTCTCTTTGTAAATGTTGATACATGGAAAGCGCGGTCATTTCAAATTTCTCTGCTTCATCTTCCTGTTGATAAAGCAACCTACCGTTACGGATAATTTCTATCCGCAATACGGTCGAGGCTTGCAGGAGGTCAACAAGGTCAACATCACGATGCAATGTTTTTGCCAGTTGATTGGATAATTCCCACCGAGCGACAGGCTCCAACCGCTTTTCTGCCATAATCGCAACATCAACATCGCTGTCAGCTCTGGCTTGACCGCTAGCCTGAGAACCAAAAAGATAAATAATCTTGATATCAGGCAGGGCCTTTCTCAATACTGAAACGATCTTATCATTCATCACTATACCCCTCATCTTTTGGGTTCAGCGCTGAGTTGTAGGCCGACAGACTCCAGATACCGCTCCAGTATGTCGAGGGAACCTGTAAAACGGCCATTTTCTATTTTGGATAGCGTCGTTTTGACAATACCGGTGATATCGGCCATTTGTTGTTGCGTTTTTCCCATGCTCTTCCGCGCATCGGCAATTTTTTGGCCTATCGCTATTCTATTACTCATCATTTCCCCCACCGATGTTGCCTATATAAGAAACATTATAGGATATAACCAAGAGGTTTCCTATATAGGCAACAATAAGGCTGATAAGCGAAGGCGTTGTGACAAGCCTGCCGGGAGAAATGATTCAGGTCAGCGCCGCCAGCGTAGTTGAAATGGGAACGATGGCGGCGACATAATCAGACCTCGAAGTCAGATTGCTGCTCGCTGTTCGGGGTGATCAACACCTTGACGATACGATGGCTTTCCACCGTTAAAATTTTGAACTGATAACCGTCGATGGACAAGGTATCGCCGGCCTGCGGGATCCGTTGGGAGTGCTCCATCAGTAACCCTGCCAGCGTATAGTATTCGCGCTTTTCATCCAGTGTCAGCGGAACGTACATGGTCAGATCTTCCAGCGGAATATAACCGTTTGCCGTCCAGCTACCGTCCGCATTCTGCTGAATGTCATGGCGGGCATCCAGTTCTTCTCCCGCCAATGGCAGATTACCGGCAATGGTTTCCATCACGTCGCTTAAGGTGACGATGCCTTCCACCGAACCGAATTCATCAACGACAAATCCAAAGTGGGTACGCGCCTCCCTGAATTGATCGAGAGCCTGTAGCAGCGAAAGCTGTTCGGGAAACACCAGCGGCTGACGCATCAGAATACGCAGATCAAAAGGCTCATGGTTAAGCTGTTGCTGTAACAGGTCGGTGACATTCACGATCCCCAGCAGCTCATCCGAGGTATCGCTATCGGCAATAACCAGCCGGGTATGCTGATTGGTTTTTAATATCTGCGCCAATTCCTGCTGCGAGGTATTAAGCTCGACAGGGTCGATGTCGTGGCGGGACGTCATAATACTGCTGATGGTGCGCTGCGCCATACCAAGAACGCGTTCTATCATGCGGCGTTCCTGCTGGTTGAAAACCTCCTGGCCGGCGTGCGCGTTATCCGCAATCATCGAGGACGTCTGGTTATCCAGTTCGGCTTCGTCATGATCGCCGCGCAAAATACGCAGCACAACCTCGGCGGTGCGTTGACGCAGGGGAACGGAAGAGGAAAGAAAACGCCGGCGGTTAAACTGTGATACCTGATTCAGCAGTTCAATAACTACCGAGAAGCCAATGGCGGCGTAGAGATATCCCTTGGGAATATGGTAGCCAAATGCATCCGCGACCAGGCTGAAACCAATCATCAGCAGAAAGCTCAGACACAAAATAACAATGGTCGGATGTTCGCCGACAAAGCGGGTCAGCGGTTTACTGGCCAACAGCATCAGGAAGATGGCAATCGTCACCGCAGACATCATCACTAATAAGTGGTCCGTCATACCGACGGCGGTGATCACCGAATCAAGCGAGAAAATGGCGTCCAGAACGACGATTTGCGCCACCACGGGCCAGAAACGCGCCCCTTTGCGCTGCGCATGCTGCTCCTGATCCTTGCCTTCCAGGCGCTCGTTGAGCTCCATGGTCGCTTTAAATAACAGGAACACGCCGCCCACCAGCATAATGACATCGCGCGCGCTGAATGAATGTCCGAGCAGGGTGAAGAGGGGGGTAGTCAGGGATACGAGCCAGGAAATGGACGACAATAAAATCAGCCGCATCACCAGCGCCAGCAACAGGCCGACAACGCGGGCTTTATCTCTTTCTTGTTTAGGTAATTTTTCGGCCAGAATGGCAATAAAGACGAGATTGTCGATTCCCAGCACCAGTTCCAATACGACGAGCGTGGCCAAACCGGCCCATATCGTTGGATCTGCGATCCACTCCATACTTATTATTTCACCTTTATTTACATATGACGCCCGCTAGCGTAGCAGGGCAAACGCTGATGAACCAGAATTTGTGTATGGGTATTTGTTACCACAACGGCAGGGCGCTATGCGCAAGCGGCGTAAACCAGCGCTCTCCCTGCGAAATACTACCACTGTCATTCCCCGCGAATCCCTCTCCCGTCATCCCCGCGAATCCCCTCCCGTCATCCCCGCGCATCCCTTCCCATTATCCCCGCGCATCCCTTCCCATCATCCCCGCGAATCCCTCTCGTCATCCCCGCGCATCCCCCTCCCGTCATCCCCGCATCAGTTGGCGGGGACCTGCATCCGCCGGCAACTCCGAATCCAAGAGATACCCCCGCAAAGACAAATCCTTGACACAGTATCCTCACCCAGCGATCCACCAAAAGCTAACGCATTGTTATCAAAAAGTCTCCAGGTTACTCGCCGCGAGCCGCCCGCAGGAATAACCAACCTCAACAACCATATTCGGTCTTATATTTGACCAGTTGGCCGCTTTTTTATGCACTTTTCAGCTTTATGTCTCCGCCATGGCGCGTAACGTTTGAAGTATTGGCAAAGCGTGCCTAGAATATGTCTGGATGTAACAATGATTGCATCATGCATAGATTACCATCTTTACTAAAATTCACCTTAAAACATACTGACTTTATTCTTTAAGCCGGTGTTTTATGCTAATGGAGGCAACATGGACAGGGATGCGCGTAGTCTTATTCTGAAAAACTCTTCTTAAAACATCTTATCCTTGTGCTCTGCAATTACTCGTCAATACTATGGGAGTACAAAATTCAGTTTTTGTAATGAGGGTCACTTTTTTTAAAAAAACAAGGTTGTTAGTTTTTTGTTAACCCCACTACAGCCTTTGATAAACATATAAATGTCACACGTCTCGTGTGAACTACGGACCCAAACCCTACGCCAGCAGGATGGTATCCCGTACTTTTACAGCGCATTGGTTGCTAAAAGCCAAGGGCGGTAGCGTGTCTGATGCTGCATACTTATAACGGTTGATGGTGGTGCGAAAATGCAGGAATTTACGGTTATCTTCATCAGCGCATTTGTTGCGCTATTCTTTGCAAGAAAGGCCGCAATAAAAGTAGGGTTGGTGGATAAGCCCGACGCACGAAAGCACCATCACGGGCATATCCCCTATGTTGGCGGTATTTCCATCTATCTGGCGCTGTGGGTTTTATATGCGCTCCATCCTGAATGGTTACCTGAATTCCCCGTCTATATGGTCTGCGCCAGCGTGCTGCTGATTGTTGGCGTACTGGATGACCGCTTTGATCTTCCCGTATTACCCCGTATTGCAATACAGGCGCTTGTCGCCGGCATGATGATGTATGCCGGGTTGTATCTGGTCTCGTTGGGAAATATCCTGTTTAGTCGCGAGCTGTTTTTAGGCGTTATCGGCTATGCCGTTACGCTGTTTGCCGTATGGGGCGCCATCAACGCCTTTAATATGGCTGACGGTATCGATGGCTTACTGGGGGCGCTTTCCTGCGTAACCTTCGGCGCGCTGGCGGTGGTTTTTTATCTTGGCGGACATCACGAACTGGCTCAGTGGAGTCTATGTTTGCTGGCTGCTACGTTACCTTATATTTTGCTTAACCTGGGCATTCCACTGGGGGCAAAATTTAAGGTATTTATGGGCGATGCGGGCAGCACGCTGATTGGTTTTACGGTAATCTGGCTATTGGTGCTGGCGACCCAGGGCGAGGGGGCGGTAATAAGGCCGGTTACGGCGCTATGGTTTATCGCGCTCCCCCTGATGGATATGGTCGCCGTTATGGTGCGCCGTATTCGCAAAGGTAGTAGCCCGTTTAAACCCGACCGTGAACATTTGCATCATATATTGATGCGCGGCGGGTTAACGCCACGGCAGACGCTGGTTGCTATTGTCAGCGTGGCGATTTTATTTGCGACAATCGGCATCATTGGCGAGCGCAACGGCGTAACAGAGTCTATGATGTTAAGCGCATTTGTGGCGGCGTTCATTGGTTATTTATGGTCAATCACTCGTATATGGCGGGTGCTGGCCTGGGTTCGACGCATCAATCACGGCCGGAGTGCGGTAAGCAAGCGATACGGAGCAACACATCGTTAAAGCGGTAAATTACCCGCCTTTTAGCTGTTAGATGGCGGGTTTATTTGAATAAATCTTCTCTATAATCATTGGCTATTTTGTAGGGATTTGCGCAATTTTCAATTAAAAGCGATGGCATACATAGAATGATAAAGCACAGGTTAAAATTGATACCGCTGATGGTATCCGCAGCGTTGCTAAGTGGCTGTACCATTATTCCCGGCTCTCACCTTTCCACCGGTGGAAAAGAAGTGGTCAAGCAACAGGATGCTGATTTTGATATTGATAAACTGGTCAATGTTTATCCGTTAACCCCTTCTTTGGTGGATAAAATGCGTCCTAAACCGCTGGTGGCGCAGACCAATCCACAGCTGGATCAAGAATTGCAGCGCTATGAATACCGTATCGGTATTGGCGACGTGATTATGGTTACCGTATGGGACCACCCGGAGTTAACCACCCCGGCGGGGACCTACCGTACGGCGGCGGATACCGGTAACTGGGTTCATTCTGATGGCACTATCTTCTATCCCTATATCGGCAAGGTAAAAGTAGCCGGAAAAACGGTGACGCAGGTGCGTGATGAGATTATGGGGCGGCTGGCAACCTATATTGAATCCCCGCAGGTTGATGTCAGTATCGCCGCATTCCGCTCGCAAAAAGCGTATGTGACCGGTGAAGTGACCACCTCTGGCCAGCAGGAAATTACCAACGTGCCGTTGACGGTGCTGGATGCGATTAATAAAGCCGGGGGGTTAACGGAAAATGCCGACTGGCGCAATATTGTGCTGACCCATAACGGCAAAGAGCAACTTATTTCCCTCCAGGCGCTGATGCAAAATGGCGACCTGTCGCAAAACCGCCTACTGTATCCCGGTGATATTCTATACATCCCTCGTAATGACGATCTGAAAGTCTTTGTGATGGGCGAAGTGAGTAAACAGAGCACGCTGAAAATGGACCGCAGCGGTATGACGCTGACCGAGGCATTAGGTAATGCCGAAGGAATATCTCAGTCTGTGTCCGATGCCAGCGGAGTGTTTGTCATTCGTTCTTTACGCGGCACGGAAGGGAAAAAACTGGCGAATATTTATCAGCTCAATATGTCTGATGCCACGGCAATGGTTATGGGCACCGAATTTCACCTCCAGCCCTATGATATTGTTTATGTCACCACGGCACCGCTGGCGCGCTGGAACCGTGTAATCAGTCAGATTGTACCGACCATTTCCGGCTTTAACGAATTAACCGAAGGCACATTGCGTATTCGTAACTGGCCATAGAGATAAATGATGTTTGGTTCTATTTTAGTTGTCTGCGTGGGCAATATCTGCCGTTCCCCAACCGGGGAGCGGCTGCTAAAACAGTCGTTACCCGCCAAACAGATCGCCTCGGCCGGATTAGGGGCGTTGGTGGGTAAACCGGCAGATGCCACCGCGACTGAGGTGGCAAGTCAGCACGGCATTTCACTTGCAGGGCATAGTGCTCAGCAACTGACGTCCGCCTTGTGCCGTCAGTACGATCTGATCCTGGTAATGGAAAAAGGCCACATTGACGGGGTGTGCCGTATTGCTCCCGAGGTGCGCGGCAAAACCATGTTGTTCGGCCACTGGCTGAATCAGCAGGAAATCGCCGATCCTTACCGTAAAAGCCGCGAAGCGTTTGAATTTGTCTATTCACAACTTGAGCAGTCGGCCCAGAAATGGGTACAAGCATTAAGCCGTTAACCAGTCAGGGAAACCCATGGCAGAGAAAATTTCAGTGAAAGCATCTGAAACCAATTCAGATGAGATTGATTTAGGGCGTTTATTGGGAACATTACTGGACAATAGATGGTTGATTATTGGTGTTACCGCGCTATTTGCTATTGTCGGGATTTTATATGCCACCTTGGCGACCCCCATATATAAGGCTGATGCATTAATTCAGGTGGAGCAGAACTCCGGTAATAAACTTCTAAGTGATATCTCCAGCATGTTGCCGGAGGCTAAACCTCAATCGGCGGCAGAAATTGAGCTAATAAAATCCCGTATGGTGATTGGTAAAACCATTCGCGATCTTTCTCTGGATACGGCGGTTGAGCAAAAATATTTTCCTGTCGTAGGTAAAGGACTGGCGCGAATTTTAAATGAGGAGCCAGGAAAAATCGCAGTTTCTCGCCTGGAAGTACCTGCTTCCTGGCAGGATGAAAAAATTGAGCTGAAAGTATTAAGTAGCTCCTCTTATCAGGTAACGGCTGGTGATATCGTTAATTTTACTGGCACTGTCGGTCAGTTGGAAAAACACGATGGGCTTTCGCTATTAGTGAGTGATATTGCTGCGTCGGATGGCACTGTTTTTCGGTTAAAAAAACTTAATGAACTTACCGCGATTAATTCGCTGCTTGATGATTTCACTGTTGCTGATACGGGCAAAGATACCGGCGTTTTACAGCTTAGCCTGGAAGGGGAAGAACCGACCAAAGTCAGCAAAATTTTAAACAGTATTAGCCAGAACTATTTGCAGCAAAACGTTGAGCGCAAATCGGAAGAAGCGGGTAAAAGTCTGGCGTTTCTTAAAGAGCAACTGCCGTTTGTGCGTGATTCGCTGAATGAGGCCGAAAATAAACTGAACAGATTCCGTCAGCAAAATGAATCTGTTGACTTATCGTTAGAGGCTAAAGCGGTTCTGGATACCATGGTATCGGTAGAGTCGCAGCTTAATGAACTAACCTTTAAAGAAGCGGAAATCTCCAAGCTTTATACCAAAGAGCACCCGGCTTATCGCGCCTTAATGGAGAAGAGAGTAACGCTGGAGCAAGAAAGGGATAAGCTCAATAAACGCGTGGGCGGGATGCCAAAAACCCAGCAGGAAATATTGCGCTTAACGCGGGATGTGGAAGCAGGGCAGGAAGTGTATATGCAACTGCTGAATAAGCAGCAGGAGCTGAGCATTAATAAAGCCAGCGTTGTTGGTAATGTACGTATTATTGACTCTGCCGTTACACAGCTAAAACCAGTTAAGCCTAGAAAAGTATTAGTCATTTTATTAAGCCTGATTCTGGGCGGGATGCTTTCTACCGCTTTTGTGATCCTTAAGACCATGTTGCATAAAGGGATTGAAAGTCCGGAAGAACTGGAAGAACTGGGTATTAATGTTTATGCCAGCGTGCCGCTTTCTGAATGGCAGCAGAAAAAAGACCGGGCATTGCTGGGGCAAGGGAGTAAAAAGAATGCCCGTGCCACAGAGTTACTGGCAGTGGGCAATCCGGCGGACCTGGCGATTGAAGCGATTCGCAGCCTGCGCACCAGCCTGCATTTTGCCATGATGGAAGCAAAAAATAATGTGCTGATGATTTCCGGAGCCAGTCCGGCGATTGGTAAAACCTTTATCAGCGCCAACCTGGGGGCGGTGATTGCGCAGGCCGGGCAGCGGGTGCTGATTGTCGATTGCGATATGCGTAAAGGCTATGCCCATGAACTGATGGGAACCCATAGCACCGAAGGTCTTTCGGATATTTTATCCGGTCAGTGTAACGCAGAGCAAAGCGTGCGCAACACGGCGGTGGAAAATATGCATTTTATTCCCCGCGGGCAGGTGCCGCCCAATCCTTCCGAATTGTTGATGCACAGCCGTTTTGCCGAGTTTATAACCTGGGCCGGTGAGCATTATGATCTGATATTGTTGGATACTCCGCCGATTCTAGCGGTAACCGATGCGGCCATTATCAGTCGTCATGCTGGGACGTCGCTATTAGTCGCGCGTTTTGAAGAAAACACGTTAAAAGAAATTGAGGTAAGTATTCGACGTTTTGAACAGAATGGTGCGGAAATTAAAGGTGTGATCCTTAATGCGATTGTAAAACGTGCGGCTGGTTATTATGGGTATGGTAATTATCATTACTATACTTATGATTATAAATCGGATAAATAATTGATGTTATTTGAATGGGAACGGTAACGCTGTATTAAACAATTACGTTGTTATATGGCATTTGCCATATAACAACCAAAATATGTTTAAGTTTTATTTTTTCAATTTAGGGTGTTTTTCACTGAAAATTTCTTTTTTAATCACTAGTTAACCATTATTATTTAACACATAAATATTATCATATTTATGCGGTGCCATTTCTCCCATTGGTTATTTATTAAAATATCAATTTTATTAAATTGCTATGCGCGCAAATTTTAATCAGTTTGTTTTTAACGAGACTTGCTTATGTCTTTTTAGGGTATAGGTGTGTGCATAAATAACATATAAAGATGGTTGGGTTGATATTTAATATTCTGTGACTAATCTGTAGGGGAATATTATTTCATTGATTAATGAGTTACTAACATTAATTTTAATGAGTTTTTGTTGCATAAAATTAAAATGATAATATGAAGGTATATACATGAATATATTTTTGGGTGTAAGTAAAACAGATCTGGCGAAGCTGATTTTATCAGTATCAGATCTGATTTTTTTTAATCTATCATTATTGATAGCGGTTTTTATTGTCTTTTCTCTTGGAGTGGATATTCGCGAGCATATACCAGTATCAGAGTTGCCAGTTCGTTTTCTCTCTCATTTTATTCTGTCCATTCTATGTGTGGCGTGGTTTTGGGTTAGGTTAAGACATTACTCTTACAGAAAACCATTTTGGTTTGAGCTGAAAGAAATCTTACGGACACTCATTATTTTTGCTGTATTAGATCTCGCTATGGTGGCTTTTTCAAAGTGGCAATTTTCCCGCCATATTTGGATTTTGACATGGGGTTTGGCGCTAATATTGGTACCGCTATTCAGAACCATGACTAAAAAAATACTGGATAAATATGGTATGTGGAAAAAATCTACAACCATAATCGGTGATGGAAAAAACGCAAAGGATGCTTACGATGCATTACAAAGCGAGCCTATATTAGGGTTTGATGTTCGAGCATTTTTTTCAACAGGAAAGAATTGTTTAAATGATATTCCTAACGCTTCCGTCCTTACTTCTGAGGATGAGTTATGGAAAAACAGCGATCCTCGAAGCACGCAATTTATTGTGGCGTTAGAATATGATGAACAGACACAACGGGATGAATGGTTAAAAAACCTGGCTAAACATCATTGCCGTTCTGTTTCGGTAGTGCCTACATTGCGAGGCGTTCCTCTCTACGGAACAGATATGTCTTTTATCTTTAGTCATGAAGTGATTATTTTGAGGGTGAATAACAATCTTGAAAAAATGACTTCTCGTTTTTTGAAGCGTAGTTTTGATTTTTTAGGTGCGGTATTAATAACGATACTTCTTTCCCCATTACTGATTTTACTTATGTACTTAGTGTCCAGAGATGGCGGTCCTGCCGTTTACGGACATGAACGGGTGGGGAAAAATGGTAAAAAATTTAAATGCCTAAAATTCCGTTCTATGGTAGTCAACTCACAAGATGTATTAGAAAATTTACTGTTGACAGACCCTAAAGCAAGAGAAGAGTGGCACAAAGATTTTAAATTAAAAGATGATCCCCGAGTAACCAAAGTCGGTAAGTTTATTCGGAAAACCAGTCTGGATGAATTGCCGCAACTATTCAATGTGATAAAAGGTGAAATGAGTCTTGTTGGTCCGAGACCAATTATTGAAAAAGAGCTTGAAAGATATGCCGGTGACGTTGATTACTACTTTATGGCAAAACCTGGCATGACGGGATTATGGCAAGTTAGTGGACGTAGTGATGTTGATTATGATACTCGTGTCTATTTCGATTCCTGGTATGTCAAAAATTGGTCTTTATGGAATGATATCGTTATTTTGTTTAAAACAATCAACGTTGTTTTAAAAAGAGACGGTGCATATTAATTATAAAATCTCGAGCAATAAAATAAGATAGGAACGATTATTGGCATCAAAATTTTCCTTAGATTTGGCATTCCTATATTACTTCGTCCATATTTGTTTAAAGAGAGAAAATGAAATATTTTGTAGCGATCCCAACCTATAACGGCAACGGTGTTTGGAAAGTCGCGGCCGAAAACATCAAAAGTTATGCTCCTGATACGTTATTGGTTCAGGTTATTGACTCCGGTAGTAAAGATGGTACGGCCGAAATAGCCAAAGGTCTTGGGTTCGATATCATTAATATTGATGCTAAAGATTTTAATCATGGTGGAACTCGAAATCAGGCGGTCAAGGTTAACGCCGACCGGTTTGACGTTGTGATTTTCTTAACTCAGGATGCGATTCCGGAATCGGGTTTTATTGAAAAAATCCTTTCGGCTTTTGATGATCCTGGTGTTGCCTGCGCCTACGGTCGGCAGTTACCTCATCTGGATGCTAATCCTCTTGCCCAGCACGCAAGATATTTTAACTATCCGGAGAAAAGTCATATTTACAGTATTAGTGACTCAAAAAAAATGGGGTTGAAAACCGTTTTTATGTCTAATTCTTTTTCTGCCTATCGTATTGACGTACTCCAACAGTTAGGTGGATTCCCCTCAAACACTATTTTGTGTGAGGATATGTACTTTACTGCTAAAGCAGTATTATCCGGATATAAGGTCGCTTATATCTCTGACGCAGTAGTTAGGCATTCTCATAACTACAGGGCAGTTGAAGAGTTTAAACGCTACTTTGATATAGGGGTATTTCATGCTGATGAACCTTGGATTAGAGAGAATTTCGGTGGTGCAGGTGGCGAAGGTAAAAAATTCATTTTTTCTGAACTGCGTTTTCTTTTGAAACATGGTATGGCATATATTCCCTTTGCCTTTATAAATAACTTTATGAAAATATTAGGCTATAAGCTAGGTCAAAATTATAAACGTATTCCCCCTACACTGGTGAAAAAATTTAGTATGCATAAGCGTTATTGGAATTGATTTTATCGACGATCAAAATAGTAAGATGTCAATTTAATGAGGATAGTATGAAGATTATAGTGACTGGGGGTGCTGGTTTTATAGGATCAGCCGTTGTTCGTCATATTATTAATAATACCAATGATGAAGTATTGGTATTGGATAGTCTCACCTATGCGGGAAATCTGGAGTCATTAAAACCAGTCTCAGATCATAAACGGTTTAGATTTGAACGCATCAATATCTGTGACCGTGTTCAGTTGGATAGTATTTTTGATGAACATCAGCCTAATGCGGTAATGCATCTGGCTGCTGAAAGTCACGTAGACCGCTCTATTGATGGGCCGGCGGCATTTATTGAAACCAATATCGTGGGAACATATACCCTGTTGGAGGCTACTCGCCAGTATTGGAGCAGTTTAGATGAAGGGAGGAAGCAGGATTTCCGATTCCATCATATATCTACAGATGAAGTTTACGGTGATCTGCACGGTACTGACGACCTGTTTACCGAACTCACACCCTATGCTCCGAGCAGTCCGTACTCGGCCTCCAAAGCGTCCAGTGACCATCTGGTACGCGCTTGGTTGCGTACTTATGGCCTGCCAACCATCGTTACCAACTGCTCTAACAACTACGGTCCCTACCACTTCCCGGAAAAACTGATTCCGTTAATCATTCTCAATGCACTGGAAGGCAAATCATTGCCGGTATACGGCAACGGGGGTCAGATCCGTGATTGGCTGTATGTCGAAGATCATGCGCGTGCTTTATATACAGTAGTGACCGAAGGCAAAGTTGGTGAAACCTATAATATCGGTGGTCACAATGAGCGCAAAAATATTGAGGTAGTACACACTATTTGTCAGTTGCTGGAAGAACTGGTTCCCAGTAAACCGAGAGGTGTTACCAACTACGAAGATCTTATCACTTATGTGGACGATCGCCCCGGACACGATCTGCGCTATGCTATTGATGCAAATAAAATTTATAACGAGTTAGGCTGGAAACCACAGGAAACATTCGAAAGCGGAATTCGTAAAACCGTCAAATGGTATTTGGAGAATAAGGAATGGTGGCAGCGTGTTAAAGATGGTTCTTACGCTGGGGAACGACTGGGATTAACGCGTTAATTTTAGGAGGAATTAATATGAAAGGTATTGTATTGGCCGGTGGTTCCGGGACGCGTTTACATCCGATTACTCGCGGAGTGTCTAAACAGCTGTTGCCTATTTATGATAAACCGATGGTGTATTACCCGATATCCGTTCTGATGCTGGCCGGGATTAAAGATATCCTGATTATTTCGACGCCGGAGGATATGCCTTCATTCAAACGTCTGTTGGGTGATGGCAGCCGTTTTGGTGTCCAATTCAGTTATGCGATACAGCCGAGTCCCGATGGTTTGGCTCAGGCATTTCTTATCGGAGAGGAGTTTATAAACGGTGATCGCTGCGCCTTAGTGTTGGGAGATAACATTTATTTTGGACAGAGCTTTGGCAAAAAGTTGGAGACGGCAGCAGCTCGTACAGAAGGTGCGACGGTGTTTGGTTATCAGGTAGTTGATGCTGAGCGTTTTGGTGTAGTTGAGTTTGATGAAAATAACAGGGCGATATCTCTGGAAGAAAAACCGTTGAAGCCAAAATCAAATTGGGCAGTGACGGGACTTTATTTCTATGATGACCAGATCGTCGAGATGGCCAAGCAGGTAAAACCCTCTTCACGCGGCGAGCTTGAAATCACGACCTTAAATGAAATGTACCTCGAGAAAGGGTTACTGAATGTGGAGTTGCTGGGGCGTGGTTTTGCCTGGCTGGATACCGGTACGCACGACAGCCTGATCGAAGCATCGCAGTTTGTTCATACTATTGAAAAACGCCAGGGCTTTAAAGTGGCCTGTCTGGAAGAGATTGCTTTCCGTAAAGGGTGGATGACTAAAGAACAAGTTGCTGAAGAAGCAAAGTCACTGAGTAAGACGCACTATGGGCAATATCTGGCCCGGTTGATTGGGGAAAAATAATATGCAGGTTAAAGATACCCGTGTCACGGGCGTAAAAATTATCCAGCCAAAAGTTTTTGGCGACGCGAGAGGCTTCTTTCTAGAAACGTATGAAAAAAAACGTTATCAGGAGATGCTGCAAATTGATTTGGATTTTGTTCAGGATAATCACTCTCGATCCTCGAAAGGCGTATTACGCGGGCTGCATTTTCAGAAGTCGAATCCGCAGGGGAAACTGGTGCGTGTTGTAAGAGGAGAAGTCTTTGATGTCGCCGTCGATATTCGACCCGACTCACCGACGTATGGTGCCTGGGAAGGCGTTATTCTTTCAGAAGAAAATAAAACGCAATTCTGGATCCCACCTGGTTTGGCCCATGGGTTTGTTGTGTTGTCGGATGTGGCCGATTTTGAATACAAATGCACGGATTATTATAACCCGGCAAACGAAGGCTGCCTGCTGTGGAATGATCCTGACGTCGGCATTGAATGGCCGGTAACCGCTCCACTGCTCTCCGAAAAAGACAAACTAGGCAAACTGTTTAAGGAACTCGGTGCATGAAAGTATTACTGACGGGATCGAAGGGGCAGCTCGGACGTTGTTTCCAGGATCGCCTGCCTGCTGGCTGGCTGCTATGGGCAACAGATAGCGATGAGCTTGATATTACCAACCAGGAAAAGGTTCTGGCGGCGGTAAAAGCGTTCCAACCGGATGTTATCGTCAATGCGGCAGCTTATACTGCCGTTGATAAAGCCGAAAGCGAGCCGGAACTGGCCTCGCTAGTTAATAAAACAGGACCGGAAAATCTGGCTATTGCGGCCAAAGAGCACGGGGCTTGCCTGGTTCATGTTTCAACAGACTATGTATTTGACGGTACGGCTACTCAGCCTTACGTGGAAACGGATAAAACCAATCCGCTTGGAGTATATGGTAGAACTAAGCTGGATGGTGAGGTCGCGGTTTTAAGCATATTGCCTGATGCGATTGTTATCCGTACCGCCTGGGTATTCAGTGAATATGGGAATAATTTTGTCAAAACCATGCTGCGTTTGGCGCAAGATCGTGATGAACTAGGGATTGTTGCAGATCAGCGCGGTTGCCCGACGTATGCGGGAGATATCGCTCAGGCGATAATTGATTTACTGAAACAACATGCTGATGGCGGCGTGTATCATTATTGCGGAGATAATGAGGTTGCGTGGAGTGATTTTGCTGAATCGATATTTCGGATTGGTGTTGAACAAAACAGATTAGCCAAACTTCCTCAAGTAAATAAAATCAATACGGAACAATATCCCACCCCTGCAAAACGACCTGCATACTCCAGTCTAAATGGAAGCAAGATAAAATCACTCAACGTAGAATTATCGAAATGGGAAAAAGCATTATATAACATTATAAATAAAATATAGGAATTATAATTCATGTCAGCTATAAAATGGCATGAATTATTAATAGAATATATTTTTATAGTGTAGAGGGATATCATGTCAGATAAAAGTAAGCCTAAAGTTAGTATATATATAACAACACACAATAGGCGGGATAAACTTAGAAGAGCTATTGATTCCGTATTAAAACAAGATTATCCCAATATCGAGATTTTAGTTTGTGATGACGCTTCTTCAGATGGGACAAAAGAATATATAAGCTCATTAGCCGAAAAAGATCCGAGAATTGTATATTTGAGGAATGATAGTAATCAAGGTGCTTGCGTTGCCAGAAATATGGGGATATATAAGGCGACGGGTGAATTTATTACCGGTCTTGATGATGATGATGAATTCACACCGAACAGAATAAGATTTTTTGTTGATAATTGGAGTGATGAACTATCTTTCATTTGTTGTAATTTTGTAGAAAGATATATTGATGGGAAAGATAAGTTATACTACAAAGGTAAAAAAGAATATATTGAGGGGAATTATGAGGATTTACTTTTTTGTAATATAGCCTCTAATCAGGTATTTACTACAACTGAAAAATTAAGAAAAATTGGCGGTTTCGACATTCGCGCCAAGCGATTACAGGACTGGGACACCTGGTTACGATTGTCTTTTGAGCATGGTAATTTCAGAAGATTTAAAGAAGCTACCTATGTAATGCATCATGATCATAAAGAGAATGAGCATAGGGTATCTAAAAGCTATCCATTCAGTAAAGCATTAATTGACTTTAAAGAAAGAAATAAAGAAATGTACCAGGGTGAAAATCTTGATTTTATAAATTTCATTATATCTACAGTGGAGCATCGCGCCGGGTTGCTGGAAAGTCTTACATGGAGTTTTTCTAAGAAAGATCCCAAACATGCGGTGAAGTATGCATTACAATTTTTACCTATAAATCGTTATGATTAAGTTGATGGGGTGATTGTGGGAAAAAAATGTTTAATTATCATTGTGACATATAATAGTAGTAAGCATATCAATTGGGCGATAGAGGGATTAGATTCTTCCACAAGTGATTTAACTATTAATGTTATTGACTCTGGCTCTACCGATACTTCATATTTGCATAATATAAAAACAAAACATCATCTTCGTATAGAAGAGTATGAGAATATTGGTTTTGTAGCTGCTAACAATAAAGCACTTACTAATGTATCTGATTTTGATTGGGTTCTTTTTTTAAATCCAGACGCCAGGATTGAAGGGAAAGATTTGGATGAACTGTTGACGATAGCATCGCTAGATAAATTTAAAAAAACAGGAATATTTTCTGTTCCTTTAATAAGATTTGATATTGAAAATAATAAACCGCTTGGTATATACGATTCTTTAGGTATTAAGTGTAATAATATTGGACGGTGGTTTGATTTAGGTTCTAATCAGCCGGTTTTTAGTGATAATACTAAAAATGGTTTCTCAGAGGTTGAAGCTGTGTGTGGTGCTTTTATGCTAATAAGAAGAACTACGTTAGAGCAATGTACTGATAGGTCTGGCGGAATCGGATTTGATCGTAATTATTATATGTATAAGGAAGATATAGAACTATCCCTGCGAGTTAGAAAGAAAAAATGGGATGTAACTATTATCAATGATATAAGTGCATTTCATTGTCGGGGGTGGAATAACAGCAGAACGAAAACTCCCTATTGGGCGAGATATTATTCTGCAATTAATGATGTTGATGTAGCATGGCGTTATAAAACCAGGGCATTAGCATACGCATTGGCAAAATATATATGGGTAAAATTTATCGAAAGAAAATAACGTCCAATTTTTTTAAACGAAGCTATGCTCAAGACTGATTGAAGGGGATTTTATGAAAAAGACACGACCCTTATTTCTAAATTCTTCTCTTTATTTCATGATCTTTTTATTCCCTTTCACATTTTCAACTTCAATATTAGCTGAATCAGGTTATTTTAGACAAATAAAAGAAACTAAAGAAGAAGTCAATGATAATGTGTCAAAGTATGTTTATGAGAAGATAATTAGCAGAAATCTAGAGGAGCAGCGCTCTAGACGAGATACAGATACGCAATTCGGATTACATGGGATGGAGATACCTGCGATAAAAGCTGATGGTGATATCAATAAGATTAATGAAGTCTATTCATTATTGGCACATGCGGGCGTAGATTCCTTTAGAAGTTTTGAGACTTGTTGGCACCGATTAAGTGATAAAAATGGTAATCCTACGAATTTTAAAGAATTAGATTTTCAGCTTAAAAAAGCTAAAGAATACAATTTTTCCCTGCTATTTGTTTTTGGGTATCCTCCGGCAAAGTTCACTGTCGCTAATAATAAATTATCAGCAGTAAATGAAAGATTTTATAACGAATATAACAATTATCTTGATGTGACGCTCGCCAGGCTCAAAGGGCATAATGTTGAATATGCTGAATTGGCAAATGAGGTAGATGCACCGGCCGTGTGGTGGATTCGTTCAACGCCGGCTCAATATGTTCAAGAGATGAAAATGCTTAAAGAAGCTATCAATAGAAGTGGACAATATATTAAAACTACGGCATTTTCTGCTACTTATTCCAGAAATGATTCTTTAGGAGGTGGTCATGGTGGAAGACGATTTGTCGATGAGGCCTTCAGACTCGGAATAGATAATTACACTGATGCTTATTCAATACATCACTATGTCTATCCGAAAGATGATTTACCTGATTTTATCCGTGATGAACAGAAAAAATTTAATCTAAAGCCCAAACCAATTTTAGATACTGAACAATTAGATACCTCTATCGTATATCAAAAAGATTCTAACCCGCATGATATGATAAAAATATTTGCTCGAGCTTTTTTCTTTTATGATATGAAACGCGTTGATTATTTTTTGGCACAGGATCGCTTTTTAAATAATAAACTATATTCTTCAGGACTCTTTGATGTGAATTGGAAACCAAAATTAAGGTTATTAGCCTATGCAATGGCGGTTGACTCAATGAAAGGGAGAGAGAGAGTAGGACGGTATTTCCCCGGTAACGGTGTAGAAGCTTACGTTCTGAAAGAAAAGAAAAAAGAAAACAATTATTCAATTGTTGCGTGGAATAATAACCGAGATAGTGAAAAAAATGTATCTATTTTAACAGGGATAAAAGGAAAGGTATCAATAGAAAAATGGAATCTTGATGTTGAGAATGATGTGGATGCAGAGAAAGGTATTTCATTAGATAACAGGCCTATTGCGATCTACACGAATCATTTACCTAATTGGAAATTTGATAGTGAAAAAGTTATTAAGAATACATTGCCTAGCCACGCGCCAATGCCTTTTGATTAATCTCAGGGTAAATTAACTCATATTATGTTAATTAATGTAATCCAATAGGTGTTATTTAAATTGTATAGATTATGAGAGGTGATTTATAAAAGGATTTTATGTTGTGTAAGATGTTTTTATTGAATAGTATAATTACAGGGCCAACAAATCATTCTTATCGTTGCCAAGTTCGACACTAGAAACATGTTGAACTAGGTGGTAATGACTTATCTATATACTTGCGCAGACGCGGAATAGAATCCTATTGGGATAGACTCTAATGAAAATAGGAAAAAGTTTTTTTATAAACTTATCAGTATATTTAATGGCTCTACGTAGTCCATTAATTATTTTAAGTATGGGGGCATATGCTTTATCTAGCCCAGTGTTGATACGAAAGATGGTGCTAAAGACCTTCCCTTTCATTGTTTTTTTATTGTTTGCAGTTTTGTATTCTATTATTCAAGGGAATGTGACCGAGTATGTGCTCGGGCAATCAAGAGATATACTTTTATCCGTAATTGTGGCCGTATTTCTTATATGTTGCAGCGAATATTCTGATGCTAATAGAATTTTAATCTATAAAACAATAAAAAAAATGTTTGTTTCTATTGCCATAATAAAAATTGGTGTTCTTACATTTTCGTTATTATCCGGCATTGCTATGGGGGATATTATCACCTGGATACGCGATACATGGAATATTCAAATGATGTCACTAGGGGTTCAGGGGACATTTATTTCCAGATTACAAATACCTTTAGATTCAGCTGTTCCATTTTTCATGTATTTCGTCACAAAAGAAATTATTTATTCCAAGGATAATAAGATCCTACTTTACAGTGCTTTTGTTTTGTTGATTATTTCAATGCTGCTTACTCTTTCTCGTGCATTTTGGGCCGAGACGGTTTTTTTTATTGCTCTTGCTATTATTCTTGAAGCTAATTTGTTAAAAACTTTCAAGGTTCTGATTCTAGGCGCAGTTGTTCTTTTCTTATTGCTAACCATGACACCACTCGGCGAACTTGTTTTTAAAATAATAGAGACCAGATTTGGTGGCGATAATAACTCAAACATGGCGTCAGATATCGAACGTGTATGGCAGAATAGAATGTTATTAAATTCGTTCTTGGAAAAACCGATTTTAGGACATGGGATTGGATACTTTATTCCTAATGCCTTGAGGTCGGAGGATACGCCTTATCTATACGAAAGTCAGAGTTTATCGATGCTGATGACGTTGGGAAGCCTAGGTGCTGGCATATTGCTTCTTTTATATATGAGTTTGTGTTTTAGTTCGATTCAAAAAGACGTCCGTGGAGGAATGAGATTTATTGTTCCGCTTATTTTTATTTCTCTTTGGATATTTTCGGGATCAGTGAATCCGTTATTGTTCGGAGCTTCAGGAGGACTAATAATTTTCTTTATTACTAAATTTTATGTTTTATATAGAAAAGATGTCATTTATTGATTGTTTTTTTGGTTATGTCGAAAAAATTATTGATGATTATTATCAATAAAGAATATGAAGTAAAAAACTCTTTAGCCTTTTTGTTCATGTGTTTCGAAAATGAATGTGTGCTTTCTGATAATATTGATGAGGTTTTTATGAGAGGTGAGCATGTGGGCTAATGTCATATTAGTGATTATGTACAATAAAGCTCTTCACGAGTCCACTACCCTTGATACGATATCCAATTATTATTTTAATAATACAAAACTTGTCATTCATAATAATGGTCCTCGCGAAATAACCTATGAAAGAGAGTTTTTATCTAAGTTGGAATGCTGTTTTGATAATCAGGTGGAGTTAATTAATTGTCTTGATAACTGGCCTCTTAGTATTATATATAATGAATTTTTTTTAAAATACAACAATGCAGGGAAATTCATTATTCTCGATGATGATACTGAAATATCAGAATCGTTCATTGATGCAATTAAAAGCAGTTATGTGGACTTGGAGCTTCCTAAGATTATTTCAACTAGTGATAAAAAAATTTATTATCCCGTATGTAAAAGTGGAATTGTCACCACAGATACTGATTTAGATTCTGAATCTGCTTTGTCTATCGGTTCTGGTTTGATCATAAATCGAACTCTGGTGGAGAAATTTAAGAAACACAATTTAAAACCCTTTGATGAACATTATGCTTTATACGGTGTTGATTTTAGTCTTTTTCGCCGTATTTATAAGATTGTGAGTAAGGGAGAGAATGTGAGTGTTCGCTCGTCTTCTTTTTTAATGCATTCTCTTTCCAGATTGGATCAAAGTGAAAATAAGAATGATTTCAGAACCAGAGAACGTGCATTAGATATAGCTATTTCTGCAAGAAGATATCCTTCTTTATATTTGTATTATAAATTCTTTTCTGGAATTATCAGTGAATTTATGAAGATGAAATGGGGAAATGTATTTAGTATGATAAAAGCGTATTTTTTAGGTGTTCATCCTAAGTGTTACAAGAACTAATAAATATTCTTAGTCGTATTTAACATCTTTTAGCTATAGTAAAACTGATGAGGTTATTGTGTTAAGAAAAATACAATCAAAAATTCATGCAAAAATTAAAGAAAAGAAAATATCAGAGTTATATATTAAAAAAAGTGCCAAATATGATCAAGCTGTGGCATATTCCCGATTGAATACGTACAGCTTAGCTGTTTCATGTATTAATACTGATTCGAATGTAGGGAAAAAAATAAATTTGATTTTGCCAGGATTACCACCGAATGGCGTTTTTGCAGGAATTAAAACAGCACTGGAGTTCTCTTCACGTTTATCATTAAATCTGTCCTTAAAAATTCGGATTATTACTTTCGGTGCATTCCCTGATGAGCAGGGTAGGGAGTGGATAGCTAATAACCTTTTTCCAAATAGTAGCGTTGAGTTTGTAAGTGATTATGATATCGTAAATCTTAGCGTTAATCCTGATGATATATGGATAGCGACTTATTGGACGACTGCACATTCTTTAACTGTAGCGGCCCATCTTGGTATAATTAAGCCAGAAAACGTAGTTTATTTAATTCAGGATCATGAATCTGGATTCCATCCATGGTCTACGCCCTTTGCTCTGACTGAGGAGACATATGTGGCAGGATTTCATCATGTAGTAAATTCATATCCGTTATTTAATGCATTGAAGAAAGCGAACATACCTTGCTCTGAAGAATTAGTTTTCTTCCCTGAAATTGATTTGCACATGTTAAAGAAATCATGTGCTGATAGAAAATCTTCAAAAAAGATTAGAATATTATTTTATGGCAGACCCAGTAAACCCCGGAATTTGTTTGATATAGGAATTGGCGCACTCACTCTTCTTGCAAAAAGAGTAGATGTAAGTGATTACGAATTGGAAGTTGTAAGTGCTGGTGAAAAGCATAAAAATATTGTCTTATCTGATAAGGTGACATTACGTTCATTGGGTAAACTATCTTGGGAAGGGTATTTTAATAAACTTGGTGAGACGGATATTGTCTTTTCTCTTCAATGTAGTCCTCATCCATCGCATCCCCCTTTGGATGCGATAACAAGTGGTGCATATGCAGTTACAAATGATTTGAATGGCACCAGGCAGGGATTACACCCACGAATGTATGTGGCAGTCGCATCGCCTGATAAATTGGCGGAGAAACTACTTTGTGCTATTCAGGATGTATATGAAAATGGTTGTTATGAATATGATGAAACCTTAGTTCAATCTTATGGGAGACCGATGAATGACGTCATTACAACGATTTCCAGATGTATAGCTAGCTGAGGTCTTGTGATGATTTTCACTAAACAAAATATATGGAAAATGTTTTTATATTTTGTTCTTCCATTGTTATCAGCAATGATACCATTCATAGTATATCCAACAATAACAGCCTTGTATGGCAGCAAAGTTATCATTGCAGTCGGTGTGGCTCAGTCCATAGGCGGTGCATGCGCAGTCATTGGCGAGCTGGGATGGGGAGTTATTGGGCCTCAATTAATAGCTGGTTTAGATGATGCGAAAAGGAAGTTTTGGTATGGGAAGTCTTTATCTTCTCGGTTAATTATAAGCTTTTTTTGTGTTCAAATATCAGTATTTATTTGCTATCTCCTGATTGATGATTTTCTTTTGTCCGCAATTGTAATGACTATCGCTATTACCTGTGGGGCACTTTTGCCTAATTGGTATTTGATCGGTTTGAATAAGCCTGAATATATTCTCTACTTTATTGTTATTCCAAAGTTAATATTTTGTGGGATTAGTATTTTTCTTATTCGTATTTATGGCGGATTGATTTTTTATAGTCTTGCATTGTTGCTCTCATTTATTGTGTCAATGTTTTTAACATCCTACTTTTTAAAAGTGCCATTAATTCCGAAGAGAAATGATTACAATGGTTTAAAGTCGTTATTTAAAGAGCATTATCAGTTGGTTTTGGGGCGAGTGATTAGCACTTTTTATACGTCCTTGCCAATTACACTAATCGGATTTGTGAATCCTGCTGCTGTGGCTGTTTTCGCTGGTATTGAACGTCTGTTCAGAATGGCCTTATCAGTTTTGAGTGGGTTTCCTAGTCGGTTGCAGAGTTGGATTGGAACGGCATCAGTTGATACTAGAGCTAAAAGGATAAAAATCTCAATTATTGTTAATTTTTGGGTTGGGATTGTTAGCATGATAGGGTTTGCAATTACTTGTTATTTTATTAGCCCATATATATATTCAAATACAATTCATATAAGCTTGGAATACTGTTTTCTCGCTGGAGCTATAGTTTCAATAATTTGTATGTCTAGGGGGTATGGCTTAGCTTTGGTCGCAATAGGCATATCCAAAAAAATATCGATTGCTAATGCTTCCTCTGCTGTAGTGGGGGTGTTGGCTATTTGTTTCTTTGGTTATTTTTATGGTGTTTGGGGGGGGCTTTTAGGGGAAATGCTAGCTGAGGTGACGGGATTACTTGTTCAGTATTATTATTACAATAAATATGTGAAAAAACAAGTACGCAAATTATAGGATTGCCCACGTTTAAGTATATAGTAATTGATTGCATGGTGTGACTATTAATTCATTTGCTGGTGTTTTGAGGGGGAGTAAAGCAGTAATAATAATTCTATAATCTGCTGTCCTGAAAATATGCAATAAATAAAGCAATGTAATTTTTTATTTTATTGATTTTTATAATATTTTAGTTTCCGATGAATATTTCAAATGTTTTATTTAACTTTAAATGGTTGAAAAATGAAAATAGCAATCGCAGGTACAGGATATGTCGGTTTATCCAATGCCATATTGTTGGCTCAACATAATGATGTTATTGCCTTAGATATTATTGAAGAAAAGGTTGCTCTGCTAAATAATAAACAGTCTCCTATCGTGGATAAGGAGATTGAACATTTCCTGAAGAAAGAGTCTCTTAATTTTCGGGCGACAATAGACAAACGTGAAGCCTATGAGCAAGCTGAGTTTGTTATTATTGCCACTCCGACCGATTACGATCCCAAAACACATTACTTTAATACCAGTTCCGTAGAATCTGTTATCAGCGATGTGCTGGCTATCAATCCAAATGCGATAATGATTGTTAAGTCTACGGTTCCTGTTGGTTTCACGGTGCAAGCACGGAAAAAATATAATACGGAAGACATTATTTTTTCGCCGGAGTTTCTACGCGAAGGTAAAGCGTTGCATGATAACTTGTATCCTTCCCGTATTATTGTCGGCGAACGTTCCGAGCGTGCTGAGAAGTTCGCTGCTTTGTTGTTACAGGGGGCTATAAAGAAAGATGTCCCGGTGTTGCATACGGACTCAACGGAAGCAGAAGCGATAAAACTGTTCGCCAATACCTATCTGGCAATGCGCGTAGCTTATTTTAATGAGCTTGATACTTACGCACAAACTAATGGGTTAGATAGCAAACAGATCATTGAAGGGGTTGGTTTAGACCCTCGTATTGGTAATCACTACAATAATCCTTCCTTTGGTTATGGCGGTTACTGTCTTCCCAAAGATACGAAACAATTGTTAGCTAATTATGAAAGTGTGCCTAATAATTTAATCAATGCTATTGTTGAAGCCAACCGCACCCGCAAAGATTTTATTGCCGATTCTGTTATCGAACGTAACCCAAAAATCGTTGGTGTTTACCGGCTGGTGATGAAATCAGGATCGGATAATTTCCGCGCTTCTGCTATTCAGGGGGTAATGAAACGAATTAAAGCGAAGGGAATTGAAGTTGTGGTTTATGAGCCAGAGTTGAATGAGGACACTTTTTTCCGTTCTCGTGTTATTCGCGATTTGGCTGAGTTCAAGCAAATTTCTGATGTTATTCTTTCTAATCGTATGGCACCAGAACTGTCTGATGTGACGGAAAAAACCTATACCCGTGACCTTTTTGGTTCTGATTAGGTGCCTACTCCATGAGAATTTTTCAGTTGAGAGCGTCAATATTCCAGACTCTTTTCGACCATTTCTGAAGTAGTGTTGCTTTAGGCCTGCCTTCACAGGATGGGGGGCCTCTGAAAAATGATTAGAGGACGCTGCATTCAGAATTGTTCACAGCGAATTTTTTGGCTTCTTATTTGCCTAGATGGGCGTATGTTTTTTTATGTGGCAGTAAAATAAAGCATCGTCATGCCTGTATGAGAAGCACTATAAATACTGTTATGCCGTTTTCGTGAATATTCCCTTGCTTCCATGCTATGCGCAGGCTAGCTGACCATAGGCTTCATAAAAACTTTTAAGCATACGCTAGCCGGTAAGTGTCAAGGTAGTGCACCCCCGCTTGATTCAGGCTGCCTGTTTTTCCTGCTCCGGATTCAACATCACTGCACCGTCTGGCTGCCGGTTTCTTGTCCTTCCCGACCAGCGTGCCGGATAGACCGCCCGGACCGCCCGGTATATTTCATCGCGTTGCCGCAGTATCTCCCTGTCTTCACCCGGGTGCCGCTGCTCCGGCGTCACATACCGGGTACTGCTGTGACGGTGTTCCCCGTTATACCACCGGGTAAATCTCTCCACCCAGGCCCGCGCGCTTCTTCCAACGTTCCGAACCCTGATGACGGCCAGCTCGGTACATATTTCAGCGTCCTGAACAGCGACTCCACATTAGGGTTTTTGATGGGGGTCGAGTAGCCCAAGGGAACCGCCCCCTCAGGCTCTCACAGAACCGTACGTGAATCTCTCGATTCATACGGCTCTTCTTATCCAACTGCCTTTGTATAGATTGATCTGTCCCTGAAATTATTCCCACCTAATTATGCCGCCATTTCATAATCCACCGGCGTTTGATAACCCAGCGTTGAGTGCCTGCGACGGCGATTGTAAAACACCTCAATATAATCAAACAGGGCGTTCATTGCCTGCTCTCTGCTGCTAAACGCTTTACCTTGCATCAGTTCCGTTTTCAGCGTGTGGTAGAAGCTTTCCATTACCGCATTATCATAACAGCAGCCTCCCCCTCTGGCAGGATAGTTGACACCCCATACTGAAAATCTCAATGGGGGCAACGGAGCCTGATATGAAACGTTATTCACCGGAACGTAAAGCCGCTGTGTTGGCCAAATTACTTCCGCCTTACAA